>NZ_JBLVOL010000003.1:0-56572 GCF_053543755.1 Achromobacter semiaridum
AAGGGCAGCACCGCCAGGCGTAGTGCGCCGGGGGCGCCGATAAGGCGGTCGCCGTGTTGCGGCTGCCACAGGCTGCCGGTACGAATGCGGTGGGCGGTGGACATGACCACGCGCGAATCGGCGTTCAACACCAACGCCGGCTTGCCGATGCGACGCAACGCGGGCAGCAGCATGCGGTCAAGCGTTGAGACCAGCACATCCACGGCGGCCACGCCGGCGAACGCCTGGCGGACCAGCACCGGATGCGCGGCGGTGATGGTGTAGGCGCCGTTGCAGATGTAGTCCACGTAGGGGCCTTCGACGACGGGAAGGTGGCGTCGGGCGGGCTGGTCGAACCACGCGAACGCGCGAAAATCCAGCCGCCGCCGGGTTTCCTGGTTGCGTTCCAGTGGCACGTGTTGCAGGGAACGGCCCTCTTGCTGCCACCATTCCAGCGTCCAGTAGCCGTCATCGCTGTCGGCGTGCGCTTCAAAGCTGGCGAAGCCCGCGCCGTTGCACCAGGGGTTCAGTTGCAGCGCCACCTGGATGTGGGTTTGCAACGCGCGGCGATGGTCCGCCGACAGCCGCAGGCCGCTACCGGGCACCGGGGTCTGGCCCGACAGAATCTGCGCGGCGGCCTCGGCCAGCGCGGCGGCGGTGTTCCGGGCGTCGTTCACAACGCAGTCCAGAATGCCGTGGGCCCGGTCGATATGCACGTCTTCGTTCATCTGCCGTCTCCTGTAGCCAAGGTTGCCGCCGGCGTTCAGCGGCCCTAGGTCTGTTGTGGCGGCGGCGCCGTGGCGTCCAACCGCAGTTTGTGTTCAAGCAGGTGGTCCGTCTGCGTACTGATCATGTCCAGGGCCAGCGCGCTGCTGGCGTGCTCGTCGCCATCATGCAGCGCCGCTTGCAGCCGGCGGTACGCCGCCGCCATCGCGGCGTGCACCGACCCGTGCGGATACAGCGCCGCAACCAGCGGCGCCCATTCCGCCTGGATTTCAAGCTCTTGGTTGGCCAGCCGGGCCGACTGTGCTTGGGTGGCCAGCAACAGCAGGCAGCGCATGTCCGCCTGGGCGCGCGCCTGCGCCGCCACCGCCGCTTCGAATTGATCGATCTCTTGCGCCAGGCGCCGGTGATCGTCGGCCGTTGAACGCTGGGCAGCCAGCTTGGCGCTGTGGCCGATCACGGCGCAATGCAGTTCGCCCAGGTCGGCCAGATCGCCCGGCGTGGCCAGACGCAGCGGGTGGCGGTCGTGCATCATCTGCGCCGGCACCGGGCACACGAAGCTGCCCCCATTGCGACCGCGCCGGGTGTCGATCAGCTGGCGCGCGCGCAAGGTGTTCAGGGCCTCGCGCACCGTCACGGGCGACACGCCCATCAGGCGCGACAACTCGTTTTCGTTGGGCAGTTGCTCGTCGGCATGCAGCAGGCCGGCGACGATCGCATTGCTGAGGCGTTCGACGACCTGCTCCGAGCGGGTGCCTTGGCCGATCGGTGCGTAGACGATGGCGTGGGCGGTCATGGGGGGCTCCGGCGCAAAGGGAAAACGTGCATCATGCCACGGCGCTAGAAGATGCCGTGGCGATGCAGCGCCTGGCTGTCGTCGGGCACGGGCGCGATGGCGTCCCACAGTTCCGCGACCTTGCCGTCTTGCACGCGCCACAGCTCGAAGTACGCGTGGCGCTGGCCGGCGATGCTGCCTTCGGAATGCGTCAGCACGAAGTCGCCTTCGGCCACGCAGCGATGGATGCGGCTGTATTGCAGGCCCTGGCCGGATTCGCGTAACTGGTTCAGAAAGTCCACCACGGCTGATGCGCCGTCGGCGATGTCGGGGCTGTGCTGATGAAAGGCATCGCCGTTGCAGTCGTCGATGAACGCCTGGTAGTCGCCTTCGATCAGCGCGCGTGTGAAAAAGCCCAGTACCAGCGCGCGGTTTTCATCAACGTCCTGGTCGGCGCGCGGCTGCGTCGGCCCGTCAAGCTGCGTGCGGCCGCTGGCGTTGGGCGGCGCTTCGGGCACCAGGCCGTCCCAATGCTCAACGATGCGGTTGTCCGCCACGCGATAGATGTCAAAGCCCACCAGCGGCTGTTCGCCCAGGCCGGTGTAGCGGCCGTGGATGGCGACCAGGTCGCCGTCCACCAGCACGCGATGGGCCTCGTGCTTCAGGTTGGGATGTTCCTGGATCAGAACGGACAGGCCGTCCAGCCCGTTCTTGACCAAGGGGGAATGCTCGATGAAACGCGGTGAGAAATAGCGTTCCAGCGCGGCTGTGTCACGCAGCGTGAACAATTCGTGGTGCGCGCGGGCAACGCGTTCGCGCAGGGCGTCGGCTTGCGTGGTGGGCGTGTGTTGGGTGCTCATGATGTTTCCCCGGTCAGTCGTGTGCGCTCATCACGTGCTTGACGCGCGTGTATTCCTCGAAGCCATAGGCGGACAAGTCCTTGCCATAGCCCGACCGCTTGAAGCCGCCATGCGGGGCTTCGGCGGTCAGCGGAATGTGCGTGTTGATCCATACCGTGCCGAAGTCCAACTCGCGCGACAGGCGCTGCGCGCGGCCGTGATCGCGCGTCCAGACGCTGGCGGCCAAGCCGTATTCCACGTCGTTGGCCATGGCAATGGCCTGTTCTTCGTCGGCAAATTTCTGCACCGTGATGACGGGGCCGAAGACTTCGGTCTGGATGGCTTCGTCCTGCTGTTGCAGGCCGGTGATGACGGTGGGTTCAAAGTAGTAACCGGCGCGGGCGGCTTGGCGGCCGCCGGTTTCGACGCGGGCATGCGCGGGCAGGCGGGTGATGAAGCCCTGCACGCGTTCCAGCTGCGCGGCGTTGTTCAGCGGGCCATACAGCGCGTCCTGATCGTCGGGGTCGCCGAACCGGGTTTCGATGGCGGCGGCCACCAGCTTGGCAACAAAGGCGTCATGCACGGATTCGGCCACGATGACGCGGGTGGCGGCGGTGCAGTCCTGCCCGGCATTGAAGAAGCCCGTCAGCGCGATGTGTTGCGCGGCGCGGTCCAGGTCGGTGTCTTCAAAGACGACCACCGGCGCCTTGCCGCCCAGTTCCAGGTGCGCGCGGGTCAGGTTGGCGGCGGCGGACGCAGCCACTTGCAGGCCGGCTCGCACCGAACCGGTGATGGACACCAGCGCGGGGGTCTTGTGCGACACCACCTTGGCGCCGGTGGCAGCGTTGCCCAGCACCACGTTGAACGCGCCGGAGGGGAAGAAGGGCGCGGCCAGTTCGGCCAGCAACAAGGTGCTTTCGGGCGTGGTGTCGCTGGGCTTGAGCACCACCGTGTTACCCGCCGCCAGCGCCGGCGCGATCTTCCAGACGGCCATCATCAGGGGGTAGTTCCAGGGGGTGACCTGGCCCACCACGCCCAGCGGTTCGCGGCGGATGCTGGACGTCAAGCCTTCCATGTATTCGCCGGTGGCCTTGCCTTCCAGGAAGCGCGCGGCACCGGCAAAAAAGCGGATTTGGTCTACGCAGACGGCGACTTCTTCCGAGGCAATCAGGTGCTTGAGCTGGCCGGTGTTGCGGCTTTGGGCTTCGACCAGGCGGTCGCTGTTGGCCTGGACGGCGTCGGCCAGCTTCAGCAACGCCTGCTGGCGCGCGGACGGTGTGCTGCGGCCCCAGGTCTTGAAGGCGGCGCTGGCGGCCGCATAGGCGGCGTCGACGTCGGCGGCGTTGGCGTTGGGCGAGCGAGCGATAGGCTGCGCGGTGACGGGGCTGATCAGGTCGAAATATTCAGAACCCTTGGATTCGAAGTACTGGCCGTTGATGAAATGCTTGAGGGTGGGCAGCGCCATGGTTTGTCTCCGGAAGGGTTGTTTTGATTTGGGTGTCTAGCGGGCAGGGCTAGCGATAGTTATATTCTCTGAGGTTATAGGTATTTATTCTGCTGGGGTTAACCCGTGGGGCGAGCGGCCATGCAAAACGCCCGGGCGCAAGGCCCGGGCGTGTGGAGTCAAAGCAGGTGCGGCGCGGGTTATTCCGCTTTCAGTCCCGCTTGAATGATCAGCGGTTGCCACTTCAGCCGCTCGCTACGCGCAAAGGCTTCCAGTTCGGCGGGCGTGCCGCCGCCGGGCTCGTGGCCAAGCTCCAGCAGGCGCTGGCGCACCTCGGGCTGCGCCAAGGCCTTGGCAAGTTCCGCGTTCAGCTTTTGCACCACGGCGGGCGGCGTGCCCTTGGGGGCGTACAGGCCATTCCACGCAATCACCTGGAAGTTCGGCAAGCCTTGCGCCGACACCGGTTTCACGCCCGGCAGCAACGCGGATTCCTTCAACGACGTAACGGCCAGCGCGCGCAGTTTGCCGCTGGTGATGAACGAGCGCGCGGCGCTGACGGTGTCGATGCCCAGCTGCACCTGACCGCCCATCAAGTCCGTGGTGGCGGTTGCCGAACCCTTGTACGGAATGCCCCGGATGCTGGCCACGCCTTGCTGCTTGAGCAATTCAAAGACCAGCCGCGCCGTGGTGCTGGGCATGCCGACATTGATGCTGTCGGCCTTGGACTTCGCGGCGTCTTGCAGGTCGGACAGGCTGTTGTAGGGCGAGCCGGGCGCGGTCAGCAACACCATCGGAAACGAGCTGACCAGCATGATGGGCGTGAAGTCTTTCGCGGGGTCGAAGTTGGTGGACGCATAGATGTACTGATTCAGCACGTGGGTGCCGTTAGTGCCCATCAGCAAGGTGTAGCCGTCGGGCGCGGCGCGAGCCGCCTCGGACGCGCCGATGTTGCCACCCGCGCCGGGCCTGTTTTCGACGATGAACGGCTGGCCCATGCTGCGCGCCAGATACTCGCCTAGATACCGGGCAGCCACATCGGTGCCTTGGCCCGCCTGGTAGGGCACGATGATGCGCACCGGCTTGGATGGATAGCTGTCCGCCGCCCAGACCGGCTGCGTGAACAGAACGGATGCCGCCAGCGCGGCGATCATGCGTAAGGGTTTCATGGTGGTCTCCTGGATTTTTTTATAGGGTCGTGATCGTGCTGCTGCTGCTGCTGCCTGCTATCGCTTTTGCGCCGGCGCGCGCGGTAAGGCACCGGCTTCACGCAAGCTGGCGATCCGCGCCTCGTCAAAGCCCGCCTGCCGCAAGACTTCATCGGTGTGTTCTGCAAATCCGGGCGGGGGACGGCCAATGCGCGCGGGCGCCTCGGACAGGCGCGTCGCCGGCCCGATGCCTTGGTAGCCGTCGCGCGACACGCGCATGCCGCGATGCACCGCGTGCGCCTGTTCAAACGCTTCGGGCACGCTGTTGACCGGGCCGGCCGGCACGCCCAGCCCCATCAGGTCGTGGCAGAGTTCGGCGCGCGTGCGGTGGGCCAGCGCTTCCTCGATGGCGGCGCGCAAAACGTCGCGGTGTTCCAGCCGCTGGCGGTTGGTGGCAAAGCGCGCATCTTCCAGCAAGGCGCCCAGACCGGCGTAGTCGCAGAATTTGCGGAACTGGCGGTCGTTCACCACACCCAAAAAGATCTCGCCGTCGTGGCACGCAAACCGGTCGTAAGGCGCGATATTCGGATGTGCGCTGCCCATCAGCCCCGGCGTTTTGCCCGTGTGCATCCAGTTGGCGGCGTGCGGCACCAGCAGGCTTAACGCGGTGTCGAACAAGGTCACGTCCACGCGCTGGCCCTGGCCCGTGCGCGCACGGTGGTACAGCGCCAGCAAGATGCCCGACTGCGCGGTGTACCCGGTCAGGTGGTCAACGATGGGGATGCCGATGCGCGTCGGGCCGCTGGCCGTGTCCCCGTTCACGCTCATCAAGCCGCACATGGCTTGCAGGATGGCGTCGTAGCCGGGCAGGCCGCCCAGCGGGCCGTCTTCGCCAAAGCCTGAAATGGCGCAATAGATCAGCTGGGGAAAGCGCGGCTTCAAATCTGTTTCGTAATCCAGGCCCCACTTGGCCATGGTGCCGGGGATGAAGTTCTCGACCAGTACGTCGGCCTCTTGCAGCAGGCGCAGCAGCACGTCGCGACCGTCTGGCAAAGACAAGTCCAGGCCAATGGCGCGCTTGCCCCGGTTGACGGCGGTGAAGTAGGCCGCGTCGCCGTCCGCGTTGACCGGCGGGCCCAGCGCGCGCGTTTCGTCGCCGCCGGGCGGCTCGACCTTGATGACGCTGGCGCCCTGATCCGACAGCATCTGGGTGCAGAGCGGCCCGGCCAGCACCCTGGATAGATCGATGACCCGAATGCCTTCCAGCGCGCCGGCGGCGCGGGCGGGCGGGGCGTGTGCGGCATGCTCCGATGAACCAGACATCATTGACCTCGGTTTGGTCATGTCGGACGCGCGGGCGGCAAACCCGCGCGCGATCATGGTAAGCAGCGGCGGCCGGTCAGCCGTCGGAAATCAGGGTGCGGGGCGCGCGATGCGCCCGCGCCGCCCATGCATCATGCAGCCGCAAGGGCCAAGTGCGCGATGCGCGGGATGCGCCTTACGCACGGGTGGGCAATTCAACCACGCCCGAGCCCAGCACGGACAGTTCATCGTCCTGATTGCGCGCTTCCTGTTCGATTTCAACCAGGTGCCGGCCGTCTTCCACGTACTTGCGCTTGACGCGTCCCTTGAAGAACAGCATGTCGCCTTCAGGGTTGTGGCGGCGGATCTTGCACGTGGACTTGCGCAGGAAGCCGTCGTCACCCATCCAGTTCGTTAGGTGATGCGTCAACCACGAGTTGCGCTCGGGGCCGTAGTCGTAGGCGCCGGGCGCGCCCACTTCCAGCGCGAATTCTTCTTCCCAGTGCACGCGTTCCGGTACGTCGGGAATGCCGAAGCGATTGGTGATGCCCACGCCCGGATGCGCGTCGATCAGTTGCCAGGCCAGCTTGTTGGCGCGGATGTACAGGCCGCCCCAGCCTTGCGCATAGGCGATGAAGCCAGTCACCGTCATGGGGCCCTTGAACATCACGGGCAGTTCTTCGCCTTCCTTCACGTCTTCCCAGTAACGAGGCGTGGCGCCGCGCACTTCTTCCTGCGCGTACAGCTTGTAGGCTTCCTTGATTTCTTCAGGGCTGTAGCGGCGCGGTTCGCGGGCGCGCACTTCCTTGTACTTGCTGCCTTGTTCGCGGGCGTGGTCGCGTTCGGTGCGAAAGCACCAGCTGTCGGCCTCGGCCACCTTGTCGCCGTCCTGGTTGAAGAAGTCCACGTGATAGATCTGTTGCACCGCGCGGCCGGCAAAGCGCGTCTGGTGTTCCACCAGGTCTTTCAGGTGCGCTTCGGTGGAGATCACGTCGTTGCGCTTGACGGTCTTGTGCCAGGTCCAGTCGGCGCCTGACCACATGGCGTGCACGCCGGGCAGGCCGCCCACGTAGCCGGACACGATGCGGCTGGTGGAAAACAAAAAGCTGGGCAAGGCGATGATGCCGGCATGCCGCGTCTTGGCGGCGTAGTCGGGGTCCGACCACAGCGGGTTGTCGTCGCCGATGCCGTGCGCGTAGTGGCGGATGTTGTCGCGCGTGGCTTCGTAGCACCACGGCTCGGCGGTGGCGCCGATCTTCACGCCGATCCGCGCGCGCAGTTCGTCCAGGCCGCGCTCGGTGATCTTCGGGAAGCTGCGTTCGGTCTTGGTGGGTGCCTGGGCTTGGGACTGCGCTTGCGGTTTGGTCTCGGTCAGCATGATGTCTCCTCGGGATGGGTCATACGTGCGCGGCGGGCGCGGCGGGTGTTTTGTTGGTGGGGGTGTCGGTGCGGGTGTCGTTGCGGGTGTCAGGGGACGTGGCGGCGTTGCCGTCGGCCGATGGCGCGGCGACAAGTTCCTGTTCACGCAGTTTGCGGCGATGAATCTTCCCGGCCGGCGTCTTGGGCAGCTCGGGCACAAACACCACCTGACGCGGATACTCGTGCTGCGCCAACTGGCTGCGCACGGTGTTCTGAATCTCTTCCACAAAGGCGTCGTCACCCGGACGGGCCGACACCACGAACGCCTTGACGACCTGGCCGCGCAGCGCGTCGGGCACGCCGATGGCGGCGGCTTCGGTCACGTCGCGGTGCTTCAGGATGGCGTCTTCGATTTCAACGGCGCTCATCGTCCAGCCTGCGGAAATAATGACGTCGTCCGCGCGGCCGCCATGCCAGAAGTAGCCGTCTTCATCGACGCGGCCCAGGTCCTTGGTGGCTACCCAGGCATCGCGTCGCCACAGTTTCAGTTCGCCCGTCACGCCGGGCGGGCAGGGTGCGCCGCTGGCGTCCTGCACTTCGACGCGCAGGCCGGGCACGGGCTTGCCCAGCGAGCCCGGCTTGACGGTGAAGTCCGCCGCGCCCGGGTAGTTCACCAGGCACACGCCGATTTCGGTCGTGCCGTACATGCTGCACACGGGGCGTCCAAAGGTTGCCTGGACAAAGGCAGAGGTCTCGCTATCGATGGGTTCGCCGGTGAACGACACCTTGTCGATCTGGTAGCGATATTGGCCCGCCGCGCCGCAGTTGCGCATCATCCGGTAATGCGTGGCGGCCGCCGAGATGTTGTTGAACTCGTGGTCCTGCAAGGCTTGTAGCAGGCGTTCGGCGTTGAACTTGCCGGCATAGGCGCCGATGGTCACGCCCATCGCCAAGGGCGCCAGCGTGCCGTGCCACAAGCCATGCCCCCAAGCGGGGGATGACGGGCACATGTAGCGGGCGCCGGGGCGCACGCCGGTGCCGTACAGCGCGGCCAACATCAAGGTGACCAGCGCGCGATGCGTGTGGCGCACGGCGTCGGGCAGTTCACGCGTGGTGCCCGATGTGTACTGAAAGATGGCCAGGTCATCGGCCCGCGTATCGCAGTCGTACTGCGCGGGGAAGCGGTCCAGCGACGCCAGGAATGCGTCGTCCGCGATCACCACGCGCATGTCGTCCGCGGCCGGCACCATCGGCGCCTTGTCGGCGTTAGTGACCAGCATGCGCGGCTGGCAGTCCTGCACGCGCAGCCGGATGCCGTCGGGGCCGAACAGGGTGAACAGCGGCACCGCAATCGCGCCGCGCTTCATCGCACCGAACATCGCCACATAGAACGCCAGCGACGGTTCCAGCATGACGGCCACGCGGTCCCCCGCGCCGATGCCCTGATCCGCCAGGTAGTGCGCAAAGCGCGAGGACGCCCGGGCTATCTGCTGAAAGCTGAAGGTTTCATCACCTCCGGTCGCGCGCACCAGGATGATGGCGGGCTGGTCCTTGCCCGTGTGCCGGTCGACGCATTCGTGCGCAATGTTCATGCGCTCGCGGTTGCCGTCGAACAATTCCCAAAGCTTGTCCGCGGTGCAAAGCGCCTGGGCGTCCGCGTAGGAGGTGGTCTGCGTCAGCGTCGTCATGTCGTCGTACCTGTGTGGGTCGGCAAGCCGTTGAACAGACTATGCGCGCCGGCTTTTAAATTGTCAATTACGTTTATCGATTGTATATATACAATTACGGGCGGCAATTACGGGCGGCAATTACGGGACGCGTTTCGCGCCGCGCAAGGTATGCTTGCCGCAATAAAAACCGGAGAGCCCGATGAGTGAAGCCAGTTCCCAGGAATCCGCCGCCGTGGCGGGGCCGCGCGTGCGCCCCGTGCCGGCGGTAACGCGGTCAATCGCCATCTTGCGATTGCTGGGCCGTGGCGGCGAGGCCATGACCTTGAAGGCCATCTCGCAGGAGCTCGGCATGGTCACCAGCACCTGCCTGCACATACTTCGTGTGCTGGTGGAAGAAGGCTTGGTGAAGGTCGACACCGGTACCAAGCGCTACAGCCTGGGCGTGGGCATGTTGACACTGGCGCGCAGCGTGATTGAAAGCAGCCCCTTCCCGGCGTTGGTGCAGCCGGTGCTGGACAAGCTGTCCAGCAGCGCGAACGTCACGGCCATCGGCGTGGAAGTCGCGGGCAGTGAACACATGGTGGTGCTGGCGCTGTCGCGCTCGACCGCGCCGTTCCGGCTGCACGTGGACGTGGGCAGCCGCTTTCCCGCGCTGATCAGCGCAACGGGCCGTTTGGTGGCCGCGTTTTCAGACCTGTCGGACAAAGAACTGGAACGCCGCTTCAAGGCGCTGCGCTGGGACCAGGCGCCCGCCTACGCGGAATGGAAGGCCGACATCGACGCCGTGCGGCGCGACGGCTACAGCCTGGATCGCAACCACTACATCAATGGCGTCGTCGTCATCGCCGTGCCCGTGCTGAACAGCCACAAGCGCATGACGCATTCACTGGTGGCGGCGGGCCTGGCCGAACAACTGGACGACGCCCGCGCGCATGCGCTGGCCAAGGAACTGCAAGCCGAAGCGCACACGCTGTCGCAACTGTTGTCCACGCGGAACTGATGCCATGTCGCACCCACCCAGCCCCGAATCCCTTGCCGCCGATGGCTGGCACCGCAAATCACTGCCCGGTTTCGCCGGGCTGATCGGCCCTTTGTGGGTGCGCAAGGAAGGGCAGGCGTGGGCCTATGGACTCTTGGCAACCGAGAATCACCTGAACCCGGCTGGCGTCGTACATGGCGGCTTGTTGACCGCGCTGCTGGACCACGGTTTAAGCGCCATCGCCTGGCAAGCCTTGGACCGCCGCGCGTGCGTCACGGTGCAACTGGACACGCACTTTCTCACGGCGGCACGCGCGGGCCAGTTCCTGGAAGTGCGCGGAGACGTCCTGCGCGCCACGTCCAGCCTGGTGTTCATGCGGGGGGAGTTAAGCGTCGCCGGGCAGGTGCTGGCGACGGGGGCGGCGGTGTTGAAAGTGCTGGACCCAGGCCCAGGCGCGAAGCCCGCGCCTGCCTGATTGCGCCGCCCCGCCTTAGAACCCGATTCGCGGCACGTGCACGCGGCCTTCCATCAGCACGCGCGCGCTGCGGCTCATGATGGCCTTGGTGACTTTCCATTCGCCGTCCACCAACTGCGCTTGCGCGCCCACGCGCAGCGTGCCGGAGGGGTGGCCGAAGTTGACGTTGTCGCGTTCCGTGCCGCCGGCGGCCAGGTTGACCAGCGTGCCCGGCACGGCCGCGGCGGTGGCGATGGCCACGGATGCCGTGCCCATCATGGCGTGGTGCAGCTTGCCCATGGACAGCGCGCGCACCAGCACGTCGATATCGGCCGCGCCGATCTGCTTGCCGCTGGATGACACATAGGCCTTGGGCGGCGCCACGAAAGCGACCTTGGGCGTGTGCTGGCGGCTGGCGGCTTCTTCCAGTTTTTCGATCAGGCCCATGCGCAGCGCGCCGTGCGCGCGAATGGTCTCGAAGCGGGCCAGCGCGGCGGCGTCGCTATTGATGTCGTCCTGCAATTCCGTGCCGGTGTAGCCCAGCGCAGCGGCTTCCAGAAAGATGGTCGGGATGCCGGAATTGATCATCGTCGCCTTGAACGTACCCACGCCCGGCACTTCCAGATCGTCCACCAGATTGCCCGTGGGGAACATCGATCCGCCGTCGCCGTCTTCGGCCGGGTCCATGAATTCCAGGCGCAGTTCGGCGGCGGGAAACGTCACGCCGTCCAGTTCGAAGTCGCCGGTTTCCTGCACCGCGCCGTCCGTCATGGGCACATGGGCGATGATGGTTTTCTTGATGTTGGCCTGCCAGATGCGCACGACCGCCACGCCGTTGTCCGGCACGCGCGCCGGGTCAACCAGGCGGTTGGTGATGGCGAAGGGGCCGACGGCCGCCGACAGGTTGCCGCAGTTGCCGCTCCAGTCCACGAACGGCTGGTCAATGGAGACCTGGCCGAACAGGTAGTCCACGTCGTGATCCGGCTGCGTGCTTTTGCCGACGATGACGGTCTTGCTGGTGCTGGACGTGGCCGCGCCCATGCCGTCAATCTGCTTGCCGTAGGGGTCGGGGCTGCCGATCACGCGCAACAGCAACGCGTCGCGCGCCGCGCCCGCCACATGCGCGGATTCGGGCAGGTCGTCAAGTTTGAAGAACACGCCTTTGCTGGTGCCGCCGCGCATGTAGGTGGCGGTAATTCTGGTCTGAGGGGCATGGGCCATGGGGATGTCCTGGTGTCTGTGATGGTTAGGGCGGCGGTGCGCAGCCCGGTTCAGCCGGCCTTCTTGGTTTCGCCCGCAACGGATTCCGCTTCCAGGAAGTCCTGCGCAAAGCGTTGCAGCACGCCGCCGGCTTCGTAGATGGACACTTCTTCCGCCGTGTCCAGACGGCACGTCACCGGCACCTGCACGGTCTGGCCATCGCGGCGATGAATCACCAGCGTCAGGTCCGCCAGCGGTTGGCGTTCGCCGATCACGTCATAGCTTTCGGTGCCGTCCAGCGCCAAGGTCTTGCGGTTGACGCCCGGCTTGAATTCCAGCGGCAAGACGCCCATGCCGATCAGGTTGGTGCGGTGGATCCGTTCAAAGCCTTCGGCCACGATGGCTTCCACGCCCGCCAGCCGCACGCCCTTGGCCGCCCAGTCGCGCGACGAACCCTGCCCGTAGTCGGCGCCCGCCACGATGATCAGCGGCTGCTTGCGATGCATGTACGTTTCGATGGCTTCCCACATGCGCATCTCGCGGCCTTCCGGCTCCACGCGCGCCAGCGACCCTTGCTTCACCGTGCCGTCTTCGTTGGTCACCATCTCGTTAAAGAGCTTGGGGTTGGCGAAGGTGGCGCGCTGCGCGGTCAGGTGGTCGCCGCGATGGGTGGCGTAAGAGTTGAAGTCCTCTTCGGGCAGGCCCATCTTGTGCAGATATTCGCCGGCCGCGCTGTCCATCAGGATGGCGTTGGACGGCGACAGGTGGTCGGTGGTGATGTTGTCGCCCAGCACCGCCAGCGGCAGCATGCCGCGCAGCGTGCGCTCGCCGGCCAGCGCGCCTTCCCAGTACGGCGGACGGCGAATGTAAGTGCTTTGCGGGCGCCAGTCGTACAAGGGGCTGACGCCTGCTTTGCGGTCTTCCTGGATGCCGAACATCGGCGCGTACACCTTGCGAAACTGCTCTGGCTTGACCGCCGTCTTGACCATGGCGTCGATCTCTTCATCGCTGGGCCAGATGTCTTTCAGGCGGATCTCCTTGCCGTTGCCATCCATGCCCAGCACATCGCGTTCGATATCAAAGCGGATGGTGCCGGCAATGGCATAGGCCACCACCAGCGGCGGTGACGCCAGGAAGGCTTGCTTGGCGTAGGGATGGATGCGGCCGTCGAAGTTGCGGTTGCCGGACAGCACGGCGGTGGAATACAGGTCGCGGTCGATGATTTCCTGCTGGATGACGGGGTCCAACGCGCCCGACATGCCGTTGCACGTAGTACAGGCGAAGGCGACGACGCCAAAGCCCAGCGCTTCCAGATCGGGCAACAGCCCGGCTTCTTCCAGGTACAGCTGCACGGCCTTGGAGCCGGGTGCCAGCGAGCTCTTCACCCAGGGCTTGCGGACAAGGCCGGCGCGGCGCGCGTTGCGTGCCAACAGGCCGGCGGCAATCACGTTGCGCGGGTTGCTGGTGTTGGTGCAGCTGGTGATGGCGGCAATGATGACGGCGCCGTCGGGCATCAAGCCCGGTTCGTTTTCGACCACACCGGAAATACCACGATCGGCCAGGTCCGAGACGGGCAGGCGACGGTGCGGGTTGGACGGGCCGGCCAGCGTGCGCACGACCGTCGACAGGTCAAAGCGCAGCACGCGTTCGTATTCGGCGGTTTCCAGGCTGTCGGACCACAGGCCGGCCGTCTTGGCATAGGTTTCCACCAGCGCAATCTGTTCGTCTTCGCGGCCGGTCAGGCGCAGGTAGTCGATGGTCTGCTGGTCAATCGAGAACATGGCGGCGGTGGCGCCGTACTCAGGCGCCATGTTCGAAATGGTGGCGCGGTCGCCCAAGGTCAGGCTGGCGGCGCCCGTACCGAAGAATTCCAGATACGCGCCCACCACCTTCTCTTTACGCAGGAATTCCGTCAGCGTCAGCACCACGTCGGTGGCGGTAATGCCCGGCTGCGCGCGGCCGGTAAGTTCCACGCCGATGATGTCCGGCAGGCGCATCCACGACGCGCGTCCCAGCATCACGTTTTCGGCTTCCAGCCCGCCCACGCCGATGGCGATCACACCCAGCGCGTCCACGTGCGGCGTGTGGCTGTCGGTGCCCACCAGCGTATCGGGAAACGCCACGCCGTCCTGCGTGTAGATCACGGGCGACATCCGTTCCAGGTTGATCTGGTGCATGATGCCGTTGCCCGGGGGCACCACTTCGATATTGCGAAAAGCCTGCTTGGTCCAGTCGATGAAATGGAAGCGGTCTTCGTTGCGGCGGTCTTCCACCGCGCGATTGCGCGCGAAGGCATCGGGGTCGGTACCGTCGAATTCCACCGCCAGCGAATGGTCCACGATCAGTTGCACCGGCACCACCGGGTTGACCTTGGCCGGGTCGCCGCCCTTCTCGGCGATGGCGTCGCGCAGGCCCGCCAGGTCCACCAGCGCGGTCTGGCCCAGGATGTCATGGCACACCACACGCGCGGGAAACCACGGAAAGTCCAGGTCGCGGCGCCGCTCGATCAGCTGCTTCAATGCATCCGTCAACATCGCCGGGTCACAGCGGCGCACCAGGTTTTCAGCCAGTACGCGCGACGTGTAGGGCAGGCCGGCGTAGGCGCCGGGCGCGATGGCTTCGACGGCGGCGCGCGCATCGAAATAATCCAGGCGGGTGCCGGGCAGGGTCTTGCGGTACGAGTGGTTCATCATGCCTCCGTGCGCGTCAGCGTGCTTTGCGCGATCTGTTGTTCGATGTTCATACGTGACGCGCGGATATGGCGGCGCATCAGGATTTCAGCCAGCTCGCCGTCGCGGTCGGCGATGGCGTCAAGAATGCGGTGGTGTTCGGCGTAGGCCTGCCGGGGGCGGTTGGGCGTCGTCGAGTACTGGATGCGGTACATGCGCGCCAGTTGGTAAAGCTCGTCGCACAGCATGCGAAACAGCATCTGGTTGCCGCTGCCCTTGACGATGCGGTAGTGGAAATCGTAATCGCCTTCCTGCTGGTAGTAGCCCACGCCGGCCTGAAAGGCGGCATCGCGTTCGTGGGCGTGCAGCACCTCGCGCAGCTCGGAGATTTCAGACGGCGGCATGCGCTCGGCGGCCAGCCTGCATGCGGTGCCTTCCAGCGATTCGCGAATCTCATAAAGCTCGGACAATTCCTGCTGCGACAAGGACACTACCCGCGCGCCCGCATGCGGCACGCGCACCAGCAGCTTCTGGCCTTCCAGGCGATGCAGCGCTTCGCGCAGCGGCCCACGGCTGACGCCGTGGATGCGCGCAAGTTCGGGTTCGGAAATCTTGCTGCCCGGGGCGATCTCGCCCTTGACGATGGCCGCCTGGATCTTCTTGAAAATGTGATCCGACAGCGTCTCGCCGTCCCCAGGCGCCGCGCCTGGCAGCGTTAGCACTTTGCTCATAGTGTCAACAATACGTCCGAATTACAGGGAGAATATCGGGCTAAAGCGTGATGTGAACGCTGAATTGTCAACAATTTACCCCGCAGCGAGGCGGGGCGCAAGCTGCGGGGCGCGCAGGGCGCAAGCGGCCGGAAACCGCTTGCGCCGGGCCCATGGTCGCCGGGCTAGCGCCTGTGGTGCACCGTCTGCATGCCGTACACCTGCACCGGCAAGCCCACGTGGCGCGCCTTCAGTTGCAGCGACAGATACTGCGAATAGTGCCGCGACTGATGCAGGTTGCCGCCATGGAACCACAGCCCGTCCTGCTGCGTCGGCTTCCACATGTTGCGCTGTTCGCCTTCCCACGGGCCGGGGTCCTTGGTGGTGTCCGACCCCAGGCCCCAGCACTTGCCTACCTTGTCGGCAACTTCCGGGCTGATCAGGTCGGCGGCCCAGCCGTTCATGGAGCCGTAGCCGGTGGCATAGACGACCAGGTCCGCCGGCAAGGTCACGCCGTTTTTCAATACGACGGCATCGCGCGCCAGGTGGCTGACGTCGGTATTGGATTGCAGCTTCACGCTGCCGTCGATGATCAGGTCGCAGGCGCCCACGTCGATGTAATAGCCCGAGCCGCGCCGCAGGTATTTCATGAAGAGGCCCGAGCCGTCGTCACCCCAGTCCAGCATGAAGCCGGCCTTCTCCAGCTTGCTGTAGAACTCGGCATCGCGTTCGCGCATCTGGTTGTAAAGCGGGATCTGGAACTGCGCCATGATCTTGTACGGCAGCGACGCAAACGTCAGGTCGGCCTTGCGTGTGGTCATGCCGCTGGCCAGCGCCTTTTCGGAATACAGGCCGCCCAGGCCGATGTCCATCAACGTGTCCGACCGCACGATGTGCGTGGACGAACGCTGCACCATCGTCACATTGGCGCCGCCTTCCCACAACGCCGCGCAGATGTCATGCGCGGAATTGTTGGCGCCGACCACCACCACGTTCTTGCCCCGATAGGCGTCGGGGCCGGGATGCTGGGACGAATGCTGTTGTTCGCCCTGAAACTCGTCCTGCCCGGGAAAGCGCGGCACGTTGGGCTTGCCAGACATGCCGGTGGCCAGCACCAGCTGCTTAGGCCGCAGCATCACGGGTTGGCCGTCGCGCAGCACGGTGACTTCCCATTCCTTTTTCGCCTCGTCATAGCGCGCCGATTCGCAGACGCTGGACGTCCAGTAATTAAGCTCCATCACCTTCGTGTACATCTCCAGCCAGTCGCCGACCTTGTCTTTCGGCGCGAACACGGGCCAGTTTTCCGGAAAGGGGATGTAGGGCAGGTGGTCGTACCAGACCGGGTCGTGCAGGCACAGCGACTTGTAGCGCTTTCTCCAGCTGTCGCCCGCGCGCTCGTTCTTTTCGATGATGATGGTGGGCACGTCCAGTTGACGCAGCCGCGCGCCCAGCGCGATGCCGCCTTGCCCGCCGCCGATGATCAGCACATAGGGCTGTGTCTTGTAGCCGAGTTCGGCGGCTTCCTGCTCACGCTTTTCCAGCCAGGTCTGGCGTTCGCGGCGGCTGCCGTGTTCGGCGCCCATGGGGCGGCGCGTGCCGCTGGGTTCCTCGTGGCCCTTGAGCTCGGACATGGTGGTCAGCAGGGTCCAGATCTTGCCTTCCTTCACGCGGATGTGGCCGTAGCCGCGCGCCAGGTTCGTATCGATGTGCAGCCAGCCCTGCAAGAGGCCGTCGTCGTCGGTCGTCGCTTCACGTTCGTCGCGCGTGAAGCGCACCGGTTCGACTTGCGACAGTTGTTGCGTCAGCATGTCGCGAATCTGTGCATGGCCTTCGAACGTACGCAGGTTCCAGCTGAACAGCACCAAGTCGCGCCAATAGCATTCTTCCTGGAACAGGTCGGCGATGGCGGCCATGTCCTTGTTTCCCAGCGCGGTGTTCAGACGGGCAAGCACGGCGTCCAAAGCGGCGTCGGCGGGGGCGGTCTGCATAGCTTGTCTCCTTGCCCATGGTGGGCTCAGTTGGGGGGCGGCCGCATGCGTCCGCAAGCCGCCCCGGCCTGTAGCGGCCAGTGGCTGCCTGAGCTTCTTCATGCAAATGTCGTGCCAGCTTGTGTTGAGCGCGGCAGCCCCGTGGCGCAGAGCCCGCCGCACCAATCCGGCGTGGCGCGGCGCCACACCTGTGGCGCGGCAGTGTGGCGCGGCGGTGGTGCGACTGTGGTGCGACTGTGGTGCAACTGTGCGGCGCGCCTGTGGGGGGCGACTGCGGGGGGCGACTGTTTGGGGTGCGGCTGTGCGGTGCGCCGGGGGCAGAAAGTGGCGGGGGCAGAAAGTGGCGGGGGCAGAAAGCGGCGGGGGCAGAAAGCGCCGGGGGCAGAAAGGGGTGGAGGCTGAAGGGGCGGGAACCGCCTGGCGGAAAAACCTAGCGTCGCCGGCTCGGCCCCAATCCGTAGCGGCGCATCTGGCGGTGCACCGTGGAACGGTCCAGGCCCAGGCGCCGCGCGGCTTCGGAAACATTGCCCGCGCAACTGGCCAGCGTGGACCGCAGCGCCGCTTCCTCGGCCGTCACCGCCACGCCGCCCGGGGCCAGTGCGTCGGGCAGGTCGCCCGGTTCGATGACGCCGTGTTCGCACAGTGCGGCGGCCACGGCGATCACGTTGGCCAGTTCGCGAATATTGCCGGGCCAGGTGTGCGCCTTCAACGCCAGCAAGGCGCCAGGCGACAGGACGGGCGCACCCGACTCATCCTGGTGACGCGCCAGCACGCGCGCGATCAGCCAGTCCAGATCCTGGCGTTCGCGCAGCGCCGGAACGGTCAGCGTGGCGGCGTTGATGCGGTAGTAAAGGTCTTCGCGAAAACGCCCCTCGCGCACCAGCGCGCCCAGGTCGCGGTGCGAGGCCGACACTAACGCCAGACGCAGCGCGCGCGGCGCATTGGCGCCGATGGGCGTGACTTCGGATTCCGCCAGCACGCGCAGCAGCCGGCTTTGCAGCGCCAGCGGCATATCGCCGATTTCGTCCAGAAACAGCGTGCCGCCGTCCGCCTCTTCGATCAGCCCCTTGCGGCCCTTGGGCGCGGCGCCGGTGTAAGCGCCCGGCAGGTAGCCGAACAGCTCGCTTTCAATCAAGGATTCGGGAATGGCCGCGCAGTTCACCGCCACGAAGCGGCCCGGCCGCCGGCTGTCTTCGTGAATCGCGCGCGCCAGATATTCCTTGCCCACCCCCGTTTCCCCTTGCAGCAGGATAGGCAGGCCTTGCCGCGCAAGCTTGGCGGCGCGGCTCTGCAAGGCCGCCATCCTGGTATCGCCGCCGTCCAGCCCGCGCAGTGCGGATGGCGTGCCGCGCACGGCCACGGTGGCGCCACGCGCGCTGCGGTTCGGTTCGATAGCGTGGGCGAACAGGGCGTTGCCGTCGCGCGCCACGATCAGGCGGTCTTGGGGCGCATGGCCGCGCGTGTACCGCGGCAGATCGTCCAACTGCACGTCGAAAAAACGCGTGACGGGCAGTCCGATCAGCCCGGCCGGTTGGCGCCAGTCCAGCCCGGCCGCCCGCGCCAGCAGCTTGGCGCCCGAATGCGTCATGCCCAGGATGCGGCCCGCGCCGTCCAGCGAGATGGCCGCTTCCGGGTCCACGTCCAAAAACTCAGGAGACCGCGCAAAGCGCAGCACCCATTCGTTGCGCGTGCGCGCCATCAGGTTGGCCAGTTCAATACGGCGCGTCGTGCTGTTGACCAGATGCAGCGCCAGGTTCTGGCTGGTCTTCAGGCTGGGCGAACTGAGCAGGGAAATATCCAGCACGGCGGCCAGTTCCCCGTCGGCGTTATAGATGGGCGCGGCGGTGCAGGACAGCGGCGTGTGCGTATTGTCGAAGTGGTCGGTCTGGTGGATGGTCAGCGCCTCGCCCGTCTCCAGGCAGGCGCCCACCGCGCAGGTGCCGGCGCGCGGTTCGGACCATTCCGACCCCAGGTACAGGCCCGCCTTGCGCAGCTTGGATGTCTGTGCGGGGTCTCCCAGGAATTCCACGGTGACGCCTTGCCGGTCGGCCAGCAACAACACATAGTTTTGTCCCGCCACCTGCCGGAACAGATGGTCCAGCCCGCTGCGCGCAATGCGGATCAACGCTTCGGATTGCTGCCGATGTTCTCGCAACCGGCCATCCGGCACGATATAGGCTTCACAAGCCTGCGCCGGATCGAGCTGGTACTGATCCAGGCAGCGCAGCCAACTACGCACCACATGCGCGTCGCGCTGCGTAGGCCGGCCTTGGCCCACCTGTTCGATCTCGCGAATGTGGGCGGTATGCGGGGATTCCTGACTAGGCATGTCGTCTCCAGGTTGCGCCCGATCTGTGCCGGATCAACACGGCAGCATGCACAGAGACGAATCGGCTTGTAAATGGTGGTTATCCAGCGGTGGGGGGGGGCTTGGTTAGCGGCGGGGGGGCGTGGAGCGCAGGGCTTGCGGCCAAGCGACAGCGTGCGGCGGGTCCGGCTTTGGTTCGACGCCCGCTTGAAAATCTAGGGCAGTCACGGCTGGGGGGGCAGCGGATGTTGAGGCTTTTTATTACTTGGTACTGCCAGCGCGCACGTGAGAAAAGCGGGTCTTTGTGGTGGCTCACCAATGAGCAGAGCGAATACTGCACGGCCCAAATTTTGCCGAGCGCGACCCCGTCCCAACAATCGTATCGTTCTTTGGTTGGCATTATTCCCAACGAGTCTGGTGTTTCGCGCAGATATTGAACTTCGAGCCGCGTGATGATGGTGGCGTCCCTATTGTTGCTTTTCGGGAATGAAAAGCGATGCCTGGCAAGGATCCGCTGCCGTGTGTCCCGGGCGGCATCGTAATAGTCGCGCCTTGACGAGGTTAATTGCCCGTCCGCAAATTTCAGACTCCAATTGGGTAAAGGAAAGATCGCGTGCTTTAAAGGAGACTATGCCTCCGTAGAAGAAGGGGCTATTTACGGGGTCTTCATACAGCATCGAGCAATCGTGCAAGTGACTGGACAGTGGCCTATCGGATTCGACGGTGTATCCGCAAGCCGACGACAGGTCGTAAAAGATCTTCGAACCCGTCGCGTAGGCGCAGGACAAGATAACGTTGCCGACTATGAAAAGCGGGATCAACACCATCTTCACGATCATGGCCGAATGCTCCCCTCCGGTAGGGTCACCAGGATGTCGTCTGATACGGCCTGATATGCGTGAGAGAAATACTTGACCCTATTGTTTAAGTGCAACGCCGCTCTGTTGATCTGTAATGTCACGTTCAGAACATCGGCTGCTAACCCTGCCGCATCATTCAGATCGCCGAAGCCCTCGTCCAGCGTGAACTCGGCGACGTCAAAATCCATGCCGCCTACGATGCCAAAGCTGAATCGGAAGTCATGCTTGTGACTCACGATGCCCCCCATTGAGTGCGTCATGCGGCACATCTTGGACAGCGGGTCAGCGTACGGCTATAGGACGACTAAGAATACTGAAGGGGACAACTTGGAAATATGCGAACGCCGAAGCGGGGCGGGGATCAAGCGGGCCGGCCTGATAGCGGTGTGGCCGGCCACCGGCGCTGTTGCCGCCTGCTGGGTTGTCAATCGCGCCGCGGCAAATCTGGCTTATCCAGCGCTGTCGCGATCCATGGACCGTAGCGCGGCCGGGATGCGGTAGCGCTTGCCGTCGAATTTCAGCGTGTGGCGGGTCTTGCCTTGCTTGACGGTCTTTTCCTTGCAGTCGCCTTGCTGCGCCGAAGCGCGGCTGGTCGAGTGGGATTCGGTGGCGATCAGGTCACGGTAGCCGCGGCGTTGCGTGTCGCCTATTGCCAGGCTGACGGCGCTTTCCGAAAATTCGCCCGCGCACGTGGTGTCCCACACGCCCGACGAGCGGTTGACGGACATGCCGTCCAGCACCAGGCGCAACTCGTTGTCGTGCACGGTGAATAACCGCAAGCTGGTTTCATCGAACGGGTTGGCGCGCGATGCCCCTTCGCGTTCGATGCGGATGCCGAACGCGCGCTTGTCGGTTGCCACGTCGTAGCGCGCGGTGTCGAACGCCAGCCCGGCGATGCGCACCGCATCGTCCGACATCAGGCCCACCAGCCGCCGCCGTTGGCGCACTTGCAACGTTTGCTTGTCCAGCACCAGCACGTCCAGATCGCCGACGTGGCCGTTCTCGGGGTCGGGGGTGTCCTGCATCAGCGGCACCGCCACCAGCAACAGGTCCGGATTGGCGGGCCATGCCTTGCATGCCACGGCAAACGGCGCGCCCACGTCCGCGTCGGAAAGCGTGACGATGGCGTGCCCGTCCTTCAAGCGGATGCGGCCTTGGGCGTCCGGCTTGTCGGTATTGCTGTAGACCGTTCGCACGATGCCGGCCGCCTGCGGGCAAGGTCCGCTGGCGGCTTGCGCGGCGCCGCAGGCCACCACGGCGGACAGAAGCAGGGCGGCGGGCAGGCGCGAATGGGGACGGAACATGGCGGGCGGGCGGAATGGAGGAAGTCCGAATTCTAATCACGCCACTGGTTCGCGGCGCGCCCCTTCGCTACCGCCCGCTACAGATCGCTACAGGTCAGCCCGAACTCTGCCGATTGCACCGGCGCGGAAACAATCGCTACAGGTCCACGCGGACCTTGCCCGCCTGCACCAAGCCAGCCACGTTGCGGATCTCGGCCAGCAGCGACTGTTGCAACTGCGCGGGTGTACCGCCTGTGGGGGCAAAGCCCTGTTCGGCCAGCTTGCCGCTTACGGCCTCGGTTTGCAGTGCGCGGTTGATGCCCTGGTTCAACGCCGCAATCACCGCGTCGGGCGTGCCGGCCGCGCAATACGTGCCGAACTGGATCTGCGCGTCGAACCCGGCGTAGCCGCTTTCCGCAACCGTGGGAATGTCGGGATATTTCGCCAGCCGCTCACGGCTGGTAACGGCCAGCACGCGCAGCCGTCCGCCCTTCATATACGGCTCAACGGCGGCCACCGTGGCAACCACCAACTGGATCTGGCCGCCCAGCAGGTCCGTCATCATTGGGCCCGTGCCGCGATACGGCACATGCAGCATGTCGATGCCGCACGCCGCTTGCAGCAGTTCGGTCGCCAGGTGTTGCGGCGTGGCGTTGCCGGGCGACCCGAACGTCAAGCCCTTGGGATCGCGCTTGGCCTGGGCCACCAGGTCCGCCAGTGTCTTGGCGGGCAGGTCGGCATTGACGGCCACCATGTAGGGAGAACGTGCGATGGGGCAGACGGGCGCCAGCTGCTTGAGCACCTCTTCAGGCGGACGCGCGTAGTAGCGCACGGAGGGCACCAGCCCGGCAAACAGCAGTACGCTGCCGTCCTTGGCGCCATTGGCGGTGTAGTCGGCGCCCAGCATGCCGCTGGCGCCGGGCTTGTTTTCGACGACCACGGGGCGGTCCAGCGCGCCTTCCAGCGTGGCGGCAATGACGCGGCCCAGCACATCGGTGCCGCCGCCCGGTGGAAACGGCACGATGACGCGCAGTGGCGCCTCGCGCGCGGCGGCATTCCGGCTTAGCGACAAGCCCAACGACAAGCCCAATGATGCGGCCAGCGGCGTCGTTGCGCCCAGGGCAAGGTGCTTCAAAACGGTTCTGCGATTCATGCATTTGTCTCCATCTGCGCTCCGTCTTCAGAGCGTTGGCCGATCGCCTCTGTCGGGCGGGCGATTCAGCGCGGGTCTGCGTGGTCGGTGGTGTGGGCGTGGCGGACGGCGTTGGGCTTGGGCTTTCTACATCCTATGGCCAGGAAACGGGCTTGATGACGGGCTGCGCAATGGCTGGGCCGCCGGGTCATTCGCCCGGTCGGGCATACCGTCCAGTGGTGCATCCGATTGCCCCCCCGGCAATAAAAAGCCGTGCAACGCCGAGGCCAGCGCCTCGGGCGCTTCCACCGGCAGCATATGCCGTTGCCCGTCCAGCACGCGCACTCGCGCGTCGGGCAGCGCCCGTGCCAGCGCGCGCGACATGCGGGGCGTGGACCCGACGTCATCACTGCCCGTCATCACCAGCGTGGGGCAGGCAATATCGGGCGCGGCTTGCGTCAGCAGCGGGTCGCCATGCGCAAACAGACGATAGGCCGCCAGGAAGTTGGCGCGGTTGTTTTTTATCAAGCGATGGCCGATGGCGGCGACGCGCTCGGGGCGGGCAGCTTCGAACGCGGGCGTGAACCAGCGTTGCAACGACACCGCCGCCGACGCCGCCACGTCCTGTGTGGCAGCGGCCACCAGGCGCGCCTGCACGGCCCGCACCTCGTCGGGCGTGCGCTGGAACACCGTGCTGAGCAGCACCAGCCGGGTTACGCGTTCAGGCCGGGCGGCGGCGTAGGCGCCCGCGATCAGGCCGCCCATGGAATAGCCCAGCACGTTGGCTTCGCCCCAGCCCGCCGCATCCAGCTCGGCATCCAGCTGCGCGATAAATTGTGCGATGTTGGCGGCGCCCTGGATGCCGGGCGCCGCGCCATGGCCCAGCAAGTCGTAACGCAGCACGTCAAAGCGGGCTTCCAGCTGTGGCGCCAGATCGTCCCAAAGCGTGTGGTCCAGCCCCACGCCGTGCAGCAGCACCAGCGGCGCGCCACGGCCGGATCGTCGACGTGGCGTGCTCATTTCGTTTGCGCCTCTTGCGCCAGTTCCTGCAAATCGGAATAGCGGTTGCCGATGCGGTGGTGCGGCCGGCCGGACGTTGCCGCGCCCAGGGCAATGACGATTTCGTCGGGGGCGGGGGCGTCGTTGATGTTGGTTTGCACGGTCAGGTAGTGCGAACGCAAGCCTTCGTCTTCCTTGTGCATCAATGGCACGGAAATCACGCAACCCGGGCCGCCGCGCGTGTTGGTGAAGGCTAGGTAGCTAGTGCCGCCCACCGCGTTGCGATAGGCGTTGCCAAAGCGCAGCGTGTGTATCAGCGCGGACGCGTGTTCGACTTCGCCCGACGTGCCCACCACGGCGGCCTTGCCATAGGCTTCGATCTGGTCGGCCGACCCCGCTTGCCGCAGTATTTCGGCCACCAGCAGTTCGCCCAGCGGCGGCGCGTTTTCCAGAATCCGCGGGCGCAGGTCTTCCTGGAACGGCAGGCCCGCCCAGGGGTTGCGGATCACGGCGGCGGCCACGATCATGACCAGCGGCCGCTCGGCCGGCTTGCCGCCTTCGATGCAGGTCTTTTCCACGTAGCTGATGATCTTTCGGACTTGCAGGGCCATTCGATTGCTCCAATGCATAAGGGCTGACGATGGACCTATTGTTCAAGCCAGGGCAGAATTTTGACAATCCAAATTAACTCAAGTTAATTTCGGAAAACCTGAAGTCAACCCACACCCGCCATGCCCACACCCCTGAAGATTCAGCACCTGCGCCAATTCCTGTTGGCGGCCGACCATGGCAGCTTCCGGCTGGCGGCCGAGGGCACGCACCGCTCGCAGGCCGCCGTGTCCGCCGCCATGCAGGACCTGGAACAGCAATTGGGCGCGCCGCTGTTCGAAGCCGGCAAGCGGGCCCAGCTGACGCCACTGGGCCTGGCGGTGGCGCCCCTGCTGCGCGAATTGCTGGCCACGCATGACCGCGTGCTGGATGCGGCGCGGCAGTTGGGCATGGGCAATACGGGGCCGGTGTCGCTGGCGGTGATGCCGTCGCTGGCCGATGAATGGTTGCCACGCCTGCTGGAACGCTACGCGCGCAGCCACCCCGATATCCGCATCCGCGCCGTGGATGAATCGTCGCAGGACGTGCACCGGCTGGTGCTGACCGGCGAGGTGCAGGTGGGCGTTGCCGGCCAGGTACCGCGCACGGCCGAGGTGGCGTTCACCCCGGTGGCGCGAGATGCCTTCGGGCTGGTGTGCCGCAAATCGCATCCGCTGGCGCGGCGGCGCGGGGCCGTGCCGTGGGCGGCGCTGGAGGGTGAACGCCTGATCGGCAACGCCACCTTCGACACGCTCAAGAACCGGCAACTGGGCGGCGCCATCGATGACCCGGCCATGGTGGTGTCGAACCGCGCGTCGTTGCTGGCCAGCGTAATCAGCGGGCTGGGCGTGACGGTGCTGCCGGTGCTGGCGCGACCGTCCGTCAGTAGCGGCTTGGCGTTCGTGCCGCTGTGCGAGCCGACGGTCGAGCGCATCGTGGGTGTACTGACCCGCAGGGAAGAAACCTTGTTGCCCTCGGTGGCGGCCATGCATGCGCTGGCCTTGCGGTCGCTGGCGCAGTTCACGCGCCGCAAGGGTGCAGCGCTGGTGTAGCCGGCCGACGGCACGGCGCTCAGACGCCGCAGGCCACCATCATGAATTGTCGAAACGCGGTGGCGGGCTTGGCCATGGCCGCGCGCGGGTGCCAGAGCAGGCCGGCTTCCATGGGCGGCACGGCGTCGGTGATGGGCACCGCTTCGATCTTGCGGCCTTCCAGCGACCACGGTCGATACACCATGTCCGACAGCACGGTCACGCCGAACCCGTGTGCGACCAGCCCGCGCAGCGCCTCCATCGACCGCGTGCGCAGCGCGATGTCGGGCGTCAGGCCATGCGTGCGCCAATAGCCCAGCGTGGACCTTTCACCCTCGTCCACTTCCAGCAGGATGTAGGGGTAGCGGGCGATGTCCGCCAGCGACGGCGCCGACGCATTCAGCAGGGGGTGGCCCGACGCCGTCCACAGCTGCCGCCGCGACCGCACCAGCACCTGATGCGCAAAGCGATCGCGCTTGTCCACGTTGGACAGCAGCGCAATGCCCAACTCGACATCGCCGCCGGCCACGGCAGCCTCGATATCCGGGCGGTCCATGTCCACCAGGTCCAGCGTCACATCGGGATAGCGGCGGCGAAAGCGGGCAAGCAGGTCGGGCAGGAAGTAACCCAGCACCGTGTATGACGCGGCGATGCGCACCGAGCCGCGCAGGGCATAACGCTGAAAGCCGGGTTCGCGGATGGCGTCATCCAGGGAATCCAGGATGTCTTGCGTGCGCCGATGAAAGTTGTGGCCTTCCGGCGTCAGCGTCACCCCGTGCGGGTGGCGGTCGAACAGACGCACGCCCAACTGCGCCTCCAGCGCAAGAACCGCATTCGTGACGGCTGATTGCGACACGTGTTCGTCGGTGGCCGCCCTGGAAAACCGGCCGCTGCGGGCGGCCGCCGCAAAGTACCGCAACTGCCGCAGGGTGACATCGTTTGCCATCTGTTTTCCGAATACCCGCTACCTGAAACTATGAATATACGATAGCCAGCGCGCTTCCTACACTGCGGAAAACACTGAAAAAACCCCGCCATCCGCAGGAGACAAACGCGTGAATGCCCCCTTACCCCCGGGCGCGGCCGAGACCCATGGCCTGTCGCTACAAGACAAGTACACGCAGGACACCGGCCGCGTCTATCTCAGCGGCACCCAGGCGCTGGTGCGCCTGCCCTTGATGCAAAAGCTGCGCGACCAGCAGGCGGGCCTGAACACCGCCGGCTATATCTCCGGCTACCGGGGCTCGCCGCTGGGCGGCCTGGACCAGGCGCTGTGGAAGGCCAAGCAACACCTGGCCGCGCACGATGTGGTGTTCCAGCCGGGCGTGAACGAAGATCTGGCCGCCACCGCCGTCTGGGGCACGCAGCAGGTCAACCTGTTTCCGGGCGCCACGCGCGACGGCGTATTTGGCATGTGGTACGGCAAGGGGCCGGGCGTGGACCGGTCGGTGGACGTGCTGAAACATGCCAATTCGGCCGGCTCCGCCGCGCACGGCGGCGTGCTGATGCTGGCGGGCGATGACCATGCGGCCAAGTCCTCCTCGGTGGCGCATCAGTCTGAACACGTCCTGATCGCCAGCGGCATCCCCGTGCTGTACCCGTCCAACGTGCAGGAGTACCTGGACTACGGCCTGCACGGTTGGGCGATGAGCCGCTATACGGGCTTGTGGGTGGCCATGAAATGCGTGACCGACGTGGTGGAATCCAGCGCGTCGGTGGACGTCAACCCCGACTGCGTGCGGATCGTCCTGCCGCAAGACGCGCTGCCCGAAGGCGGGCTGAACATCCGCTGGCCGGACTCGCCGCTGGCGCAAGAGGCGCGCCTGCTGGACCACAAGTGGTATGCCGCGCTGGCCTACGTGCGGGCCAACAAGCTGAACCGCGTGGTGATCGATTCCCCGCGCGCGCACTTCGGCATCATGACGGCGGGCAAGGCCTATCTGGATGTGCGCCAGGCGCTTAACGACCTGGGGCTGGACGACGCCGCCTGTCAGGAAGCCGGCATCCGGGTGCTGAAGGTGGGCTGCATCTGGCCGCTGGATGCAAGCGATGCGCGCGCATTCGCGACCGGCTTGAAGGAAATCCTGGTGGTCGAGGAAAAGCGCCAGATCCTGGAATACGCGCTGAAAGAAGAGTTGTACAACTGGCGCGACGACGTACGCCCGCGCGTGTTCGGCAAGTTCGACGAACGCGAACACGGCGGCGGCGAATGGTCATCCCCGCGTGGCAACTGGCTGCTGCCCGCGCGCTATGAGCTGTCGCCCGCGCTGATCGCGCGCGCCATCGCCGCGCGCCTGGACAGAGCCGACCTGTCTGACGCATTGCGGGCGCGCATCGCGGCGCGCCTTGCCGTGATCGACGCCAAGGAACGCGAGGCCGCCCGCCCCACGCTGGTGGAAGAACGCAAACCGTGGTTCTGTTCCGGCTGTCCGCACAATACGTCCACGCGCGTGCCGGAAGGCTCGCGCGCCGTGGCGGGCATCGGCTGCCACTACATGGCGATGTGGATGGACCGCAATACCGACACCTTCAGCCAGATGGGCGGCGAAGGCGTGGCGTGGCTGGGGCAGAAGGATTTCACCAGCGAACGCCACATCTTCGCCAACCTGGGCGACGGCACCTACTTTCATTCCGGGCTGCTGGCGATTCGCGCGGCGGTGGCGGCGCGAGCTTCCATCACCTACAAGATCCTGTTCAACGACGCTGTCGCCATGACGGGCGGGCAGCCCGTGGACGGCGTGCTGACGGTGCCGCGGATTGCGGCGCAGATGCAGGCCGAAGGCGTGGTCAAGACGGTGGTGGTCACCGACGAGCCCGATAAATACACCGGTGCCGCCGCGCTGCCCGCGTCCGTCGAAGTGCACCACCGCAAGGCGCTGGATGACGTGCAGCGCGCGCTGCGCGATATCGTCGGCACCACGGTGCTGATCTACGACCAGACCTGCGCCACCGAGAAGCGTCGCCGCAGGAAGCGGGGCGACTATCCCGACCCCCTGCGCCGCGCTTTCATCAACGATGCCGTGTGCGAAGGCTGTGGCGACTGCTCGGTCAAATCCAACTGCCTGTCCGTCGAGCCCCTGGACACGCCCATGGGCACCAAGCGGCGCATCAACCAGTCTTCGTGCAACAAAGACTTTTCCTGCGTGGAAGGCTTTTGCCCCAGCTTCGTGACGGCTGAAGGCGCGGTGCTGCGCAAGCCCGTCGTGGCGGGCGGAGCATCGGCCTTGCCGGATACCGCGCCCGATATTCCGTTGCCGGACCCCGCGCACATCGCGCCGGGCGCCGCGTTTCGCGTGGTGGGCGCGGGCGTGGGTGGCACGGGCGTAGTGACGGTGGGGGCGCTGCTGGGCGCGGCGGCCCACATCGAGGGCAAGGGCGTGACGGTGCTGGACATGGCCGGCCTGGCGCAAAAGGGCGGGGCGGTGCTTAGCCATGTGCAGTTGGCTAACGGGCCGCAAGACCTGCACGCCACCCGCGTGGCGCTGGGCGAAGCGGACCTGGTCATCGGCTGCGATGCCTTGGTGTCGGCATCGCCCGAGGTGCTGTCCCGCCTGCGCCCGGATCGCGGGCGCGCCGTGGTCAACAGCGCCGCCGCGCCCACGGCCGCGTTTCTGTCGCAACCGTCGTGGCGCTTTCCCGGTGCGCAAGCCGAAGCCGCGGTGGCGAAAAGCACGGGCGGCAATTGCGACTTCATCGAAGCCGGGCCGCTGGCCGAGGCGCTGCTGGGCGACACGATCTACGCCAACCCTTTGCTGCTGGGCTACGCGTGGCAACGCGGCGGGCTGCCGCTAAGCCGCGACAGCCTGCGCCGCGCCATCGAGATCAACGGTGTGTCGGTGCAAAAGAACCTGGCCGCTTTCGAGCTGGGCCGCCGGGCGGCGCATCAGGGTGCCGACGCGCTGCGGCCGGCCAGGGCGGCGCAAGTGGTGGCGCTGCCCGAGTCGCTGGACGGCCTGATACAGCGCCTGGCCGCGCATGTGCGCGCGTACCAGGACGAGGCCTATGCCGCGCGGTATCTGGCGGCGCTAGAGGCGGTGCGTGCGCGCGAAGCGGCATTGCCTGGCGGGCAGCGCGGCGAGGTGACGCGCGCGGTGGCGGCAAACCTGGCCAAGCTGATGACCTACAAGGACGAGTACGAAGTGGCGCGCCTATACACCGACCCGGCGTTCAAGGCCAAGCTGCAAGCGCAGTTTGAAGGCGAGCCGGGCCGGGACTATCGCGTGCGCTACTACCTGGCGCCACCGGCCTTCGCGCGCCGCGACGCGCAGGGCCGTCTGCAAAAGCGTGCGTTCGGCGCGTGGATGGGCTGGGCTTTCATGTTGCTGGCGCCGATGAAGCGCGTGCGGGGATCGTGGCTGGACGTGTTCGGCAAGACCGAAGAGCGCCGCATGGAACGCCAACTGGCGGCGGACTACCTGGCGCTGGCCGACGAGTTCTCGCGCACGCTGACGTCCGCCAATCGCGATGCCGCGCTGGACCTGGCGATGCTGCCGGATTCGATCCGTGGCTACGGGCACGTCAAGGAGAAAAGCGTGGCGGCGGCACGTGAGCGGCAGGCCGGTTTGCTGAAACGTTATCGCCATCCGGAAGCGGGATCGCTGGCGGCGTAGCCGCGCCGGCCGGCAGGCCGCGCTTGGGCGGCCCTGGCCCTGGCCGGGGCCGCCGCGTGGGTGGCGCCGTGCGGCCATGCTTGCACCGCCAAAGGCGGGGGAGCGGCTGGTGTACGATCCCCCATCAACGCGGATCGCCCGCCGCGTTCGCCTTCGCTTTTCGCCCGCCGTTCGGCCATGGAAAACCTGCTACGCAAACTTGACCTGACCTCGCTTCGCCTGTTCGTGGCCGTGTGCCAGGGAACAGCATTGCGCGGGCGGCCGAACGCGAATTCATCGCGCCCTCGGCGGTCAGCCGCCGCATTGCCGATCTGGAATCGCTGATCGGCCTGCCGCTGATCGAGCGTCATACGCGCGGCGTGTCGATCACCCCGGCGGGACAGACGGTGCTGCGTTACGCGCAACAGATCATCGGCAACGTCGAGTCCATGGGCGCCGAGCTGTCGCGCTTTTATGCGGGCGTGAAAGGCAGCGTGCGCGTGGTGGCCAACCTGTCGGCCATCGTGCAGTTTTTGCCTGAAGACGTGGCGGCGTTTCAGCGCCTGTTTCCCGAAGTGGACATCGACCTGGAAGAGCAGCACAGCCCCGACGTGCTGCGCCTGGTACGCGAACGCGCCTTCGACTTCGGCATCTGCAACCGCATGGCGGGGGCCGAAGGGCTGGAACAGTTGCCGTACCGGCGCGACCGGTTGGCGGTGATGCTGCCGTCGCAGCATCCCCGCGCCGGCGCGCGGCAGCTCAGCTTGCAGGACATCGCGGGCGAAACCTTCGTGGGCCTGGGGGAACACAGCGCGCTGACCCAATTGCTGGCGGCGCAGGCGCGCGCAATCGGCGCGACGCTGGCCGTGAAGATCCGCGTCGCCAGCCTGGACGCGCTATGCCGCATGACGCATGCCGGCCTGGGCATTGCCGTGATGCCGCAGCAAGTGGCCGAACTCTATCTTCAGTCGCTGGATGTGGTGGTACGGCCGCTGTCCGACGAGTGGGCGCGGCGCCAGCTGTGCATCGTTTTTCCCGGTGAACAGCAGCTGTCGGCCACCGCCGCAACACTGGTCAAGTTCCTGGCGCAGCAAGCCTGACCCGGCATCTCGGTTTGCGATGGCTGGCCTGCCCAGACGACACTTCGGCAATCGCCACGCGCTCCTTATAGTCAAACCGCGCCCTTGACGTGACATCGGGCGTGGGACCCAAGCCGGGGCAATCAGACCCCGCTGCGACGATACGGAGACATCATGACCCCCACCACTCGATTCCTGGCGACCTGTGCGCTGGCGTTCAGCGCCGCGTTGCCCACGGCCCACGCGCAAGCAGCCGGCTATCCCGACCACCCCATCCGCCTGATCGTGCCGACCTCGCCCGGTTCCACCGCCGACGTGGTCGCGCGCGTGGTGGCCGAGAACCTGGGCAAGACCCTGGCGCAGCCGCTGATTGTGGAAAACCTGGCGGGCGCGGCGGGCATACCCGGCACTAGGCAACTGGTGGCCGCCAAGCCGGACGGCTACACGCTGGCCATCGTGTCGTCCAACCACGCCATCAACCCCAGCCTGTACAAGAGCATGCCGTACGACTCGGTCAAGGACATCACGCCGATATCGGTCATCGGCACCACGCCGCTCGTCATGGTCGTGGCCGTGGCCGAGAATTCGCCGTATCGCAGCGTGGGCGACCTGCTGGCCGCCGCGCGCGCGCAGCCGGGCAAGATCAACTATGGGTCATCGGGCAATGGCAGCGTGCTGCATCTGGCGGGCGAACTGCTCAAGTCCAAGGCGGGCGTGAATATGATGCACATCCCGTATCGGGGCGGCAATGCGCTGATCACGGATGTGATGTCGGGGCAGATACAGGTGGCGTTCCTTGCCGTGCCGTCGGTGCTGGCACAGGTGCAGGCCGGCAAGCTGCACGCGCTGGCCGTCAGCACGCCCGAGCGTGTGGCGGCGTTGCCGGATGTGCCCACGCTGGATGAATCCGGCGTGAAGGGGTACGCCTACGATGCGTGGATTTCACTGATCGGCCCGGCCCGGTTGCCCGGCGACATCGTGCGCGCCCTGCAAGCGGCCACGCAGCGCACCATGGCCGATCCGGCCGTGCTGAAAACCCTGACGCCCCAGGGTTTTGTGTCGCAGGGCAGCACAACCGAGCAGGCGGTGCAGACGCTGAACGCGGAAATCACCAAGAGCCAGGCGCTGGTCAAGGCCGCCGCGGTGATGGCTGAATAACCTTTGGATATCTACAAATTGCCATGACGGTTGTACCTCCCACAATGCCCCGCGTGCTGGACGCGGCGCCCCGCCTGTTGTTCCTGTCGCAAGACGCGGCCTGTATCGCCGCGCAGTTGCAAGGGGCGGCGGTAGCCGCGTCATCGGCCGCGCCGCTGCGCGATGATATTTCCACCGACGAGATCACGCCGGTGCCCATCCTGACGCACTTTGACGACAAGCTGGGGCGCTATCCCTACACCGGTCTGCGGGTTGCGGACGCGCAACCCATCGGCGTCGATGCGATCAAGCGCGCGGGCATCAATGTGGTGGTGGCGGGCAAGCGCTATGGCAAGGGATCGTCGCGCGAACACAGCCCCATGGCGGAAAAATCGGCGGGCGTGCGGCTCGTTATCGCCGAGAGCTTTGAACGCATCTACCGTCAGAACGCCGACAACATCGGGCTGTACACCAGCACCGACCTGGGCCTGGTCGCGCGCCTGGAACGGGGCGAATCCATCACGGTGGACGAGATCGTGGCGGGGCGCGACGACCTGGCCGCCGCCATCGTGCGCGCGGGTGGCCTGCTGGCGTTCGGGCAGGCGCATCTGCAAGACGTCGCCACGGCAGATGAGAAGCCGGCGCATCCGCCAGCCGCCGCGCCCTGCACGTTGTTCGAGAAAATCATCCAGCGCCACATACTGTCCACGCCGGTCACGGCCGCCAATGCAAGGCAAGGCGCGGGCGTGTTTCTTCGCGCCGACTGGCGCTTCATTCACGAGTACTACACAGGCATGGCCGCGCACATGCTGCACGCCCGCTTCGGACACCCGCTGCGGCTGGTGGACGCCGCGCGCATCGTGGTGTTCGAAGACCACACGTCGTATGTCGATGAAAGCCCCAATCACGTCAAGGCCGGCATCGTGCCCAATGTGCGCGTCATGTGCCAGGCGCAACGTGATTTTGTCGACGCCTACGGCTTGCGGCATCACCGCACCCTGACCGAAGCCCAGGCCGCGCGCGATGCCGGTGGCAACGTCGCCGGCATTTCGCACGCGATGATGGCCGAACACTACGCGCTTCCGGGCCAAGTGGTGGTGGGCACCGATTCGCATACGCCGCACAGCGGGGCGCTGGGCTGCGTGGCCTTTGGCGTGGGCACTACCGACATGGCCAACGCGTTCGTCACGGGCGCCGTGCGGCTTACCTTGCCCGCGTCGCTGCGCGTGGAGCTGGCGGGCGCCTTGCCGCCGGGCGTCACGGCCAAGGACGTGGTGCTGCACTTGCTGGCCTTGCCCGACATCCGCTCGGGCGCGGGCGTGGGCAAGGTGTTTGAATTCACCGGTGATGCCGTCGCCGCGCTGTCCATCGACGAACGCGCCACCTTGACGAACATGACTGCCGAACTGGGCGGCCTGACGGGTATCGTCGCCCCGGATGCCGAGACGGTGCGCTTTCTGCGCGAACGCCGTGGCGTGGACGTGACCATCCAGCCGTGGATGCACAGCGACCCCGATGCCGCGTACGCCGGCCACTTGCGCGTGGACTGTACGCAGCTGTCGCCGATGGTGGCGGCGCCGGGCGACCCGGGTAACGGCGTGGCCCTGTCCACCTTGGCCATGCGGCCGCGCATCGACATCGCCTACGGCGGTTCGTGCACGGCCGGCAAGCGTGAGGACTTCGACGCCTATCACCAGGTGCTGGCCTGGGCGGTGGATCGTGGCCTGCGCCTGCCCGACGGCGTGACGCTGTATCTGCAATACGGCACCACGGCCGTGCGCGACTTCTGCGTGGCGCGGGGCTACGACCGCACCTTCGCCGCCGTGGGCGTCCGCATCCTGCAACCCTCATGCGGCGCCTGCGCCAACTGCGGGCCGGGTTCATCCACCGACCCCGGGCAGGTAACGGTCAGCGCCATCAACCGCAACTTCCCCGGCCGGTCGGGCCCCGGCAGCGTATGGCTGGCCAGCCCACCCACCGTGATGGCCAGCGCATTGGCGGGCACGCTGATATCGTTCGCGGAATTGCAGGCGCGTCACGCGGGCTGATCGCCCCGGTCGCACCGCCGCATCGCCGCATCGCTGCGCCATCGGTCCGCGCCATCGGTCCGCCCCATCGGTCCGCCCCATCGGTCCGCCACATCGGTCCGCCCCATCGGTCCGCCCACATCCGCCGCCATCTGCCGATAGCCGTCTGCCTGTAGCCAGCCTGGGTCGATGGCTACATCGCCTCGGGCCTAGGGTTGTCACCACTTCGGCCGCCGTGAAGCCCAGCTTAATAAATCCTTAATTGGCAGCCTCCCGGCGCTGCGTCAGAGTGCGCAACAGAGAAAACGGCCGTCAGATGCCGTCCGGGCCGGCGGACCGATCCGCCGCGCCATTCCCCCGCACAGCAGAACCCTATCGAAAGAAAACCCGGGACACACCGGGTGGCTTGCTATCGACCGTCGCCCTCCGGCGGCGGTTACCCGTGGGTCCGAGGAGACGACAATGAGCAAGAGCTGGAAGAAGTTCGCAGGGGCGGTGGGCATGGTGGCGGTGTTGGCGGGGGCGGGCGCGCAGGCCGCCGACGCGCCGCCCGACATCAAGCTGATGCAGCTGTCGGTCGGCAAGATCGAACTGGACAAGGGCTTCATGACCGCCATGGTCGACGTGGGCACCAAGATCAAGATCCCGGTGCCCGCCTATGTCATCCAGCACCCGCGCGGGCTGGTGCTGTTCGACACCGGCATGAACCAGGCCACCGCCGACGGCAACTGCGCCAACTATTGGGGGCAGGGCCTGTGCGGCGCGTTCAATTCCATCCAGGGCCGCGACGAAGGCGTCGACCGCCAGCTCAAGGCCGCCGGCTTTGACGTCAGCGACGTGAAGTACGTGGTGTATTCGCACTTCCACCTGGACCACGCCGGCAACATCAAGATGTTTCCCAAGGCCAAGCACGTCGTGCAAAAGGCCGAACTGCGCGCCGCCTGGTGGCCCGAGAAATTCCAGCGCGCCGCCTATGTCATGAAAGACTTCGACACCACGCGCGACTACGACTTCATCCAGGTGGAAGGCGACTTCGACCTGTTCGGCGACGGCACCATCGTGCTGCTGGACACCAAGGGCCACACGCAAGGCCACCAGTCCTTGCAGGTCAAGCTGAAGAACACCGGCACCGTGCTGCTGGCGGCCGACGCCATCTACACCGCCGAGAATGAGGCGGGCGTCATCCCGGGCATCACCTGGAACACCGCGGCGTCCATGCAGGCCATCGACCGGCTCAAGCAGATCCGCGATGCGCGCCAGGGCCAGCTCTGGTACAGCCACGACGCCGAGCAGCACGCCCAAAACGCCAAGACCAAGGTCTTTGACTGACCACGACCAACGCAAGCCCAACCCAAGGCGCCCCATGCAGCCGGCCGTCGCTTTGCACCAGGTCTGCAAGTCGTTCGGGCCCCGGCAGGTCCTGCATTCCCTGAGCCTGTCCGTGGCACCCGGGGAAATCGTGGGCCTGCTGGGGCCGAACGGCAGTGGCAAGACCACCACCCTGCGCCTGATGGCCGGGTTCTACACGCCCGATAGCGGCCGCGTCACCGTGTGCGGCCGGCAGCCCGCGCCGGGCCGGGGCAACGCCGACATCGGCTACCTGCCCGAACGCGCGCCGCTGTACGACGCGCTGACGGTCACGCAATACCTGCAATTCGGCGCGGGGGTGAAGGGGGGGGGGGGGGCGGGCGCGCGGCGTCTTGCCATCGAACGCGCCATCGACGGCTTCGACCTGCAAGCCGTGGCGCGCAGTGCCATCGGCCGCTTGTCCAAGGGCCAGCGCCAGCGCGTCGGCCTGGCGCAAGCGGTGCTGAACGACCCGCCCGTGCTGTTGCTGGACGAAGCCACCAATGGCCTGGACCCCGTGCAGATCGTCGAGGCCCGCGCCATGATCCGCCGCTGCGCGGCAGGCCGGGCAGTGGTGTTCAGCAGCCACCTGATGCAAGAGGTGGAAGCCTTGTGCACCCGCATCGTCATCTTGCAGCAGGGGCGGCTGGTGGAAGACGCGGTGCTGGGGCAGGCGCAGGCCGCGCTGCAATTGCAGCTGGCCTTGCCAACGGCCGCCCACGCCGCCTTGCGCGCCGCGCTGTTGGCCTGCGAGGGGGTGCGCGGCGTGGACGCCACCGTACAGGACGCCGCGCTGAGCAATTGGCGCATCGGTTGGGATACGGCGGCGGGCGGCGAACCGTCCGCAGCCATGTGCGACCGCGTGCTGCGCATCGTGTTGGCGCACGCCCAGGTGCGCGCGGTGCTGTCGCTGCATGACGCCGTGGAAGCCCGCCTGCTTGCCGCGCTGGCGCCTAACGACCCGGTGATGCGGAGGCGGGCATGAAGGGCTTTCTGGCGTTGTACCGAAAAGAACTGCGCACCGATTTCGGCTCGCCCGTGGCACTGGTGGTGGTTGCCGTGTTCTGGGCACTGTCCGGCTATCTGTTCAGCTTCAATCTGTTCTTTGTCAGCACGGGGCAAATGGTCACCGCGTTTCACAACATGACCATCCTCCTGATCCTGGTGATGCCCTTGGTCAGCATGCGCGCGTTTGCCGAGGAAGCGCGTCAGGGCACACTGGAATTGCTGCTGACCTTGCCCTTGTCCGACGCGACTTTGGTTGCGGCCAAATACGCGGCCGGGTTGACCGTGCTGGCCCTGATGCTGGCGGGCACGACCGCCGCCGTGCTCCCGCTGGCGTGGTACGGGCAGCCCGACTACGGGCCGATCGTGGGCGGTTACGTCGGCGTGTTCCTGTACGGCGCGCTGTTCCTGGCCATCGGCATTGCCGTGTCCAGCGCCTGCACCAACCAGATCGTGGCGGCCAGCGCCACGTGGGGCATCCTGGTGCTGTTGTGGTTCATCGACTACCCCGCCGCGCTGGACGCCTTTCCCGCCTTGTCGCCGTTCTTTCAGGCGCTGTCCTTGTCGGCGCAACACGTCGATTTCATCCGGGGCGTGTTGCCGGGTCCGGCCACGGTCACGCTGGCCAGCGTGGCGTTGCTGGCCTTGATGGTGGCCGCCGTCAACCTGAAGCGCTGGAGGCTGCGATGAACGCAAACCCGCGCGTGCTTCGCGCAGGCCGGCGCCTGCTGCTGTGGTTGCCGGTGCTGGCCGTTGCAGCCTTGCTGCTGGCGCTGAACCTGTGGGCCTCGCGCCATCTGGGCCGCTTGGACCTGACGGCGCAGCGCCTCTACAGCCTGTCGCCGGAAAGCGTCGAAGTAGCCCGCCAGATCAAACAGCCGGTGGACGTGACGTGGTTCTATGACCTGCGAAATAAAAGCATGGTGGACGCGCTGGAGCTGCTGCGCCAGTACGAACATACCAACCCGCTGATCCGCGTGCGCGGCGTGGACCCGGCGCTGCGTCCGGCCGAGGCGCGCGAAGCGGGAATCCAGTTCGCCGGCAGCGCGGTGCTGGCGGCCGATGCGCGCAAGATGACGATCAATGGCGGCACCGAAACCGACTTCACTAACGCGCTGATCCGCATCAGCCAGCGTGGCGCGCAAACGGTGTGCTTTACGCAAGGGCATCGCGAAGCCATGCTCGACAGCCTGACGTCGCTGGACGATCTGGAAGACCACGGCGACGATGAAAACCTGGTGGCGCGCGTCGAGGTGCACGAGCAGCATGGCATGGCGATGGCGCGCAACGCCTTGCAAACGCTGGGCTTTGCCACCCGCGGTATCAACGCGGGCAGCCTGGCGCAAGCCTTGCCGTCCTGCGCCGTGGTGGTGGCGGCGGGGCCGCGCACCCCCTTCGGTGGCGACGACGCAGATGCGCTGCGCCGCTGGACGGCCGGCGGCGGCAAGACCCTGTTGCTGCTGGAGCCGGACACGCGCCACGGGCTGGATGCGCTGCTGGCCGACTTCGGTATCGCGCGGCCGATGGGCGCGCTGCTCGACCCCGGCAGCCATTACCGCAACGATCCCGGCAGCCCGGCCGTCAGCGACTACACGCGCCACAAGATGACGCGCGGCCTGCCGTTAAGTTTCTTTCCCGGCGCGGCCGGTCTGGAGCCCGCGGGCGATGCGTTGCCGCAGGGCGTGACCGTCACGCCGCTGGCGCAGACGTCGGCACAGGCGCAATTGCCCGGGCAGCAGGCGGGGCGCTACACCTTGATGGCGCTGGCCACGCGCAACGCACAAGCTGCCAGCGCCGACGGGTCGGCGCGGCCCACGCTGCTGGTGGCGGGCGATAGCGATTTCGCCACCAACCGCCATTTCGCCACGCTGGGCAACGGTGCGCTCTTTACCAGCGCCGTCACGCTGCTGGCCGGTGAAGACGCCTTGTTGACGATACGCCCGCGCCATTACGAAAACCGCCGCGTTGAACTGACCAATCGCCAGATGCGCACCGTGTTCTGGACCAGTACCGTGGCCTTGCCGTTGCTGGCCTTGATGACGGGCCTGCTGCTGTGGTGGAGGCGGCGATGAACGCGGGGCGTGGCTGGCTGATGTTGCTGGCGGCGGGCGTTGCGCTGTCCGCCTGGCAATGGCACGAGGCCGTCGACTCGCCCGCCGCGCACGGCGGCCACACGCACCTGCATGACGACACCGGCAAGCCGGCGCGGCTGTACGCGTGGAACGCCGCGCAGGCGGCGCGCATCACGCTGTCCACGCCCGCATCCACGGCGACGTACACACGCGCCGCGCAGGGTTGGGCCGCGATGCCGGGCAGTGCAACCCCCCCCACACCCCCCGCCTTCGACGCAGACGACTTCCTGTCGCTGTTTTCGCAAGCTCGCAGCGATCGCGTGCTGACCCCGCAGCCCGGCGAATCGTATGGCCTGAATCCGTCCGGCCTGCGCATCGCCATCGACGACGACAAAGGCGCGGCGCTAGCCCGGATGGACGTCGGCGCGCTCACGCCAGATGGACTAGGCCGTTACGTCCAATTGCCCGATGAACCGCACCTGCGCATCATCCCCGATTACCAAACGCGCGCGCCGATGGCCGCGATGATTCAGGTAAACCCGCATGCGCCCGACACGGCGAGCACGGCCTCTCTATCGCTTGTGAAACCCGGCTTGCGCAAAGATAAATAGGCGCTCAAAAGGGGCGTCCCTATACTTCGCTGCACATCGGACTAGTACGAAAAGTGGCGCTTGCCAGTGATCGCGCCGGTCCCTAAAAGTGCCTTCCGTCCCGCTTCGATTCGCGTTCGAAGCCAAGGCGGCAAGGTTGATAACGAGACAAGGGCGCGCCACGCGCACGCCCGGGCCATGTGCCCACGCCGCCTTGCCGGCGATGCCAGTTGCCCCGGCAACGCATCGCGGACGGGGCAGGTGTTTAGCGTATTGGGAGAAGACGCTTGACCTTGGATCTACTGCCTCTCGCCTTGGTGGATGGCGTGGCGTACGCCAGTCTGCTATTTCTGGTGTCGATGGGGTTAACCCTGGTGTTCGGCGTGATGGGCATCTTGAACGTTGCCCATGGCGCCTTCTACGCTTTCGGCGGTTATGCCGCGGCCAGCCTCGTCATGTTCCTGGCGCCCAAAACCGATTCCCCCTTCCTGCTGTTCGCCGCCTTGTTCGCGGCTGCCATCGCGGTCGGCCTGGCGTTGGGCAGCATCATGGAGTTCGTGCTGATCCGCCGCGCGCAGAACTACGACCCCATCCTGAAACTGCTGATCACCTTTGGCGGCTTCCTGATGCTGGAAGACATCCAGCGCCTGCTGTGGGGCGCGCAGCCCTACAGCGCCAGCGAAGTCGTGAACCGCCTGGGCAATATCGAAATCGGCGACATCACTTACACCACCTACCAACTGGTGGTGGTGCCCGTGACGGCCGTGCTGGCCTACGTGTGCCTGGAGTATTTCCTGCGCCACACCAAGCTGGGCAAGCAGACGGTCGCCACCACGCACAACCGTGAAGTGGCCACCTCGCTGGGCATCAACGCCAAGAAGATTGGCTACGTCACCTTTGTGATCGCCACCATCCTGGGAGCGCTGGGCGGCGCGCTGGCCGCGCCCACCACGTCGCTGGTGCCGGGCGCAGGTACCGACATGACGGTGCTGTCGTTCGCGGTGGTGGCCACGGCGGGGCTGGGCCAGATCACCGGCGCGCTGATCGCGGCGCTGCTGATCGGCGTCATCCGCGCCATTGCCGTGTACGCCGCGCCCGAACTGGAAGTGGCGGTGCCGTACATCATCATGGTGTTGGTGCTGATCATCCGGCCGCATGGCTTGTTCACCGTCGCCCAAGCCCGGAGGATCTGATGAAAGTCGTCGTACTCAGCCTCGTGGCCGCGATTGCCACGCTAGCTCTTGGCTATAGCCTGTCCTGGACGATCACCCCCATCGTCATCGGCCTGACCTACGCCATCGCGGCGCTGGGCGTGTCGGTGATGGCGCGGGCCGGCCAGATCTCGTTCGGCCATGCCATGTATTCCTGCATCTCTGCCTACACGGTCGCGTTCCTGGCGCGCGCCATGCCGGGCACCGACGCGCTGCTGCTGATTATGGCGGGCGTCGTCGCCAGCTTCCTGGCGGCCATCGTGATCGGCCTGTTCGTGGTGCGCTATCGCGGCATCTTCTTCGGCATGCTGAACCTGGCGTTGAGCATGGTGTTGTTCGCCTTGCTGGGCAAGCTGTACACGTTGACCGGCGGCTCGGACGGGATGCGCATCGTGCGCCCGACAATGGCCGGCGTGCTGATGGAGCGCGAGTCCTTCGAACGTGCGTTGCTGGTGCTGACGCTGGTGTTGTCGCTGGTGCTGGCCTGGTGGGTGCAGCGCTACTTCCGTTCGGGCAGCGGGCAGGCGTTGTCGGCTATCAAGACCAACGAAACGCGCATTGAATACCTGGGCTTTTCTGCCTACTTCATCATGTGGAAGGGGTATTTGCTGTCGGCCGTGGTGGTCGGCTTCTCGGGCGCGATCCTGGCCTTGATGCAGGGCCTGGTCACCCCCGAGATCGGGTCGTGGCTGCGCTCGGGCGAATTCGTGTTCATCACCATCCTGGGCGGCGCGGGCCATGCGGCCGGTGCGTTCCTGGGCGCCGTCGGTTTTGAAACGGTGAAGCTGGTGTCGGCCGCTTACTTCCCCGGCCTGTGGCAGTTCCTGCTGGGTTTGACGCTGATCCTGGTGATCTTCATGTTTCCCACCGGGTTTGTCGGTCAGATCATGAAACGCATCGCCACGCGAAAGCGCGATGAGGCCCGGGCCCGGGCCCGCGCCCGCGCCAACGCCACCTTGCAAGCGCGCGTTTCCGCCAATACGCAAGCGCCGGTCAGGAACTGATGATGAAACCGCTTATTCAAACCACAGACCTTTACCTGGCGTTCGGCGGCGTGATCGCGGCCGACAACATCAACTTTGAGTTGCACGAAGGCGAACGTCTGGCCGTCATCGGCCAGAACGGCGCGGGCAAGACCACCTTCATCAACATCTGCACGGGCTACCTGGCGCCGTCCAAGGGCCGCGTGGTTTTCGACGGGCGCGACGTCACCGCCATGGCGCCGCGCAAGATCGTGCGCCTGGGGCTGGGCCGCTCGTTTCAGTTACCGCAGCTGTTCACCGAGCACACGGTGCGCCAGTGCGTGCAGATTGCCGCCGCGCGCCGCAACAAGGAACTGAGCTGGTTCCGTTCGCTGGAAAGCACCATCGACGAAACGGAAGTGGACGCCACGCTGGACCTGGTGGGCCTGCTGCCCGAAGCCGACGAAGCTTCCATCGAACTGCCCGAGGGCAAGCGCAAGCTGCTGGACGTGGCCATGGCGCTGGCGCTGCGCCCCAAGCTGCTCATCATGGACGAGCCCACCAGCGGGGTCGCGTCCGAAGACAAATTCGCCTTGATGGAAACCGTGATGCACGCGCTGGACGAGCGCCGCGTGACCAGCTGGTTTGTCGAGCACGACGTGGACATCGTGTCGCGCTACGCCACGCGCGTGGCCGCCTGGATCGCCGGCAAGGTGGCGGCCGACGGCACGCCGGACGAAGTCTTGAACAACCCGCAGATCAAAAGCGAAGTGCTGGGGGCCTGAACCATGCTGAACCTATCGGCCATCAACGTAGACCTGGCAGGCAACCGCATCCTGCGCGACGTCAACGCCAGTTTTGAATCATCTAAAACCATCGGCATCGTGGGGCGCAACGGCGCGGGCAAGACCACGTTGCTGCGCGCCATCATGGGCCTGACCAAGATCAAGTCCGGCAAGATCGCGTTCGACGGCGCCGACCTGACGGCCATGCCCGGCCACAAACGCGCGGCGTTGAAGGTGGGCTATGCACCCGAAGACCGCGTGATCTTCCCGACCATGACCGTGGCCGAAAACCTGAACCTGCCTTGCGAAGTGCAAGGCCAGTCCAAGACCGAAATCGCCGCCCGCATCCAGACCGTGCTGAAGGTGGTGCCGCAGCTGGAACCCATGCTGGGCCGGTCCGGTTCGGCGCTGTCTGGCGGGCAGGGAAAGATGGTGGCGCTGGCGCGCGCCATCATGGTCGGCACGCGGCTGTTGATGCTGGACGAACCGTTCCAGGGCCTGGCCCCCAAGCTTGCGCGCGACTACACCGAAGCGCTGGGGCGCCTGAAGGAATTGCAGCCCGACCTTTGCGTCGTCATCACGGAGTCCAACGTGAAGCTGCTGGGCGATATCCCAGACCAGATCTGGACGATCGAGCGCGGCTCGATCACCTTGAATTGATTACCGGAGACTTTGCATGACGCAGATGATTATCAACGGCCGTCAGGTCGATGCGCTGGACGGGCGCACCATAGAGGTGGTGTCGCCGGTGGACGGCGACGTGTTCACCACCATACCGCGTGGTCAGCAAGCCGACGTGGACGCTGCCGTTGGTGCCGCGCGCGCCGCGCTGGATGGCGATTGGGGCCGCATGACGGCGCTGGAGCGCGGCCGCCTGCTGCTGCGCCTGGGTGAATCCGTGCTGGCGCATCACGAAGAACTGGCGCGTCTGGAATCGCGTGACACCGGCAAGCCCATGTCCACCGCGCGCGGCGACATCACGGTGCTGGCACGCTACTTCGAGTTTTACGGCGGCGCGGCCGACAAGGTGCACGGCCAGACCATTCCTTTTCAGAAAGACTATTCCGTCCAGCTGATCCGCGAGCCGCTGGGCGTGACCGCCCACATCATTCCGTGGAACTACCCGGCGCAGATGTTCGGCCGCAGCGTGGCCCCGGCACTGGCCATGGGCAACGCCAGCGTCGTCAAGCCCGCCGAGGACGCCTGCCTGTCCATCATCCGCGTGGCCGAGCTGGCCTTGGAAGTGGGCTTTCCGCCGGGCGCGCTGAACATCGTGACGGGCCTGGGCGAAGAGGCGGGCGCCAGCCTGTCGCGTCACGCCGACATCAACTTCATCACCTTCACCGGCTCGAACGAAGTGGGCGTGCTGATCCAGCAGGCCGCCGCCGTCAACGCGGTCAAGTGCGTGCTGGAACTGGGCGGCAAGTCGGCCCACATTGTGTTCGACGACGCCAACTACAAGCTGGCCATTCCCGCCATCGTCAAGGGCATCGTGCATAACACCGGGCAAACCTGCACGGCGGGCAGCCGCCTGCTGGTGCAGCGCGGCGTCTATGCCGATTTCATGAAGGCGCTGGCCGCCGAATTTTACAAGGTGCGCGCCGGCACGCCGGACATGGACCTGACCTGCGGCCCCGTCGTCAACAAGGCGCAGTTTGACCGCGTCAACCGCTACATCGCCAAGGGCCTGGCCGATGGCCTGACCGTAGCGGCCGAAGGCGCCATTGCCGACGGCGTGCCTTCTGGCGGCTACTTCGTGAAGCCGACACTGTTTTCCGCACCCTCGCACGACAGCACCTTGTTGACCGAGGAAATCTTCGGGCCCGTGCTGGTGGCGCTGCCGTTTGACACCGAAGCCGATGCTATCCGGCTGGCCAACGCCACCGACTACGGGCTGCTGGGCGCGGTGTGGACCGAGAACGGCGGACGCCAGCAGCGCGTGGCGCGCGGCATCAAGTGCGGTCAGGTCTACATCAACGGCTTCGGCGCGGGCGGCGGCGTGGAGCTGCCGTTCGGCGGCGTGAAGAAAAGCGGCCATGGTCGTGAGAAGGGCTTCATCGCGCTGGAAGAAATGAGCACGACCAAAACGCTGATCCAGTTCTACGGCGAATGATCGCCACGCATATCGGAGTCAAGTCATGAGTCAGTTGCAGGGTAAGGTCGCCATCGTCACGGGCGGTGGCAGCGGTTTCGGCGAGGGCATCGTCAAGCTGTATGCGAAAGAGGGCGCCAAGGTCGTCATCGCCGACATCAACAAGGAAGCCGCCGACCGCGTGGCTGCCGAAGTGGGCGCCGCCGCGCTGGCGGTCAAGGCCGACGTGTCCAGCCGCGCCGACATCGACAACGTCGTGCGCGTCTGCCAGGAAAAATTTGGTTCCGTCGACATCGTGGTCAACAACGCCGCCATCACCCACAAGAACCAGCCCATGCTGGACGTGGACGAGGCCATGTTCGACCGCATGTTCGAGATCAACGTGAAGTCGATCTACCACATGGCACAAGCCGTGGTGCCCGTGATGCGCAAGCAAAAGCGCGGCGTGATTCTTAACGTGGGGTCGACTGCCGGCATCCGCCCGCGCCCCGGCCTTAGTTGGTACAACGCGTCCAAGGGCGCGGTCAACGTGCTGTCCAAATCGATGGCCGTGGAGCTGGGGCCCGACGGCATCCGCGTCAACGCCATCTGCCCGGTGATGGGCATCACCGGCATGTTCGAGCTGTTCATGGGCCTGCCCGACACGCCCGAGAACCGCGCCAAGTTCGTGTCCACCATTCCGCTGGGCCGCTTCTGCCAGCCCTCGGACGTGGCGGCGGCGGCCTTGTTCCTGGCCAGCGACGCAGCGGAATTCATCACCGGGGTGGAGTTCCCCGTGGACGGCGGACGCACGGTGTAAGGCTGTGATCGGGCCGGTGCCTGCGGGCCGGTTGCCGGTCGGCATGGCTACTGGTCCGTATTGCTTTCGCTCCGCATCGCTTCTAGCCCGTATTGCTTCTACTTGGATGTCAGCGCATGAAAATCAAAGCGGCGTTGTTGCGTAACGTAGGGGTGCCCGGCCCTTATGCCCAGACCCGGCCCCTGACCATCACCGAGGTCGATCTGGACCCGCCCGGCACGGGCGAGGTGCTGGTGCGCATCAAGGCGGCCGGGCTGTGCCATTCCGACCTGTCCGTCATCAACGGCGACCGCCCGCGCGGCGTGCCGATCGTGTTGGGGCATGAGTCGTCCGGCGAAGTGGTCGAGACCGGCCCCGGCGTCACCGACCTGAAACCCGGCGATCACGTGGCCATGGTGTTTGTGCCCAGCTGCGGCTGCTGCAACCCCTGCATGGAAGGCCGCCCCGCGCTGTGCGAACCCGGTGCCGCCGTCAACACGCAAGGCACCTTGCTGGGTGGCGACCGCCGCCTGCACATCGGCGACGAATACTTGAACCATCACACCGGCGTGTCCTGCTTTGCGGAATACGCCGTGGTGTCGCGCCGGTCGTGCGTGCAGGTCAACGTTGAACTCAGCCATCGCGAAGCCGCGCTGTTCGGTTGCGCCGTGTTGACGGGCGCGGGCGCGGTGTTGAACCGTGCGCGCATCAAGGCGGGCGACACCGCTGCCATCGTCGGGCTGGGCGGCGTGGGCCTGTCGGCCTTGCTGGCTGCGGTAGCGGCCGGTGCGCGCCGCGTGGTGGCCATCGACCTCAGCGACGAAAAACTGGCGCTGGCCAAAGAGCTGGGCGCCACCCACGTCGTCAACCCCAAGCAGGTCAAGACCGACGACGACCTGTTCGATCTGGCCGGCGGCCGGGTGGACTACGGCTTTGACATGGCGGGCGCCGTGCCCGCCTTTGAAACCGCCTACAAGCTGACCCGGCGCGGCGGCGCGACCGTTACCTCGGGCCTGCCCAACCCCAAGTTCAGCTTCCCGCTATCGCTCTCGCAGATGGTCGGCGAAGAGCGCGACATACGCGGCAGCTACCTGGGTTCCGGCGTACCCGCCATCGACATCGGCCGCTATATCGACCTGTACAAGGCGGGCCGCCTGCCGGTGGACCGGATGATGGGCAAATCGTTTTCGCTGGACCAGATCAACGAGGGGTTCGATCACCTCGCCACCGGCGGCAGCCTGCGCGACGCCATCGTTTTCTAAGGGCATAGACCCGACTACAACACTGGAGACAAGACCATGAAAACCTCAAGACTGGCCGCGCTGTTAGGCGCCACCCTGCTGTCCGGCTTCGCGGCGCTGGCCGGCGCCGCCGACAAGCCCAAGGAACTGAACATCGGCATCTCGACCTTCCTGTCGGGCTCGGCATCCGTGTTCGGCGTGCCGGCGCGCGATGCGGCCGAAATCCTGATCCAGGACATCAATGCCGCGGGCGGCATCGACGGCGTCAAGCTTGTGCCCAGCTACATCGACGAAGGCGGCGGTGGCGAAAAGCTGTTGTCCGAATACCGCCGCCTGGCCGAGGGCGGCACGCGCGTGATGCTGTCGGCTATTTCAAGCGGCCACTGCAACATCGTGGCCCCCGTTGCCGAAGACCTGAAGGTGCTGAACGTGCTGTGGGACTGCGGCACGGAAAAGGCGCTGGAAGGCAAGAAGTACAAGTATGTGGTGCGCACGCAAGCCAACGCCACCACCGAAATGGTCGCGCAGGTGCTGTACCTGATGAAGGTCAAGCCCGACTTCAAGACGATTGCCATCGTCAACCAGGACTACGCCTGGGGCCGCGATTCGCGCGACATCTTCCTGGCCGCGCTAAAGAAATTCAAGCCCGACGTAAAGGTCGTGGCCGAGATGTTCCCCAAGTTCGGCGCCGCCGACTTCTCAACGGAAATCAGCCGCCTGCAAGCCTTGCGACCCGACGTCATCGTGTCCACGTCATGGGGCGGCGACCTGGACAACTTCGTGCGCCAGGCCTCGCAGCGCAACCTGTTCAAGAACTCTACCTTCGTGCTGTCGCTGGCCGAAAGCTCGCTGGAACGCCTTGGCAACGCCTTGCCCGAAGGCGTTTACGTCGGCGCACGCGGCGATCACTACTTCCTGCACCCGGAAACCAAGGACGATCCGAAGCACCAGGCCTTCGTGAAGAAATTCCACGACAAGACCGGCGCCTATCCGATCTACTCGGTCTACCACATGGTGCAAGCCATCCAGGGCCTGAAAGCAGGCTACGAGAAAGCCATCAAGGACAACAACGGCGCCTGGCCCACCCCGGAACAAGTGGCCGCCGCCATGCACGACGTGTCGTTCAAGGGCTACGGCCGCGAAGTCAAAATGCACCGTGCTGACGGCCAGGGCCTGGAAGCGCAATTGTTCGGCGTGACCAAGAAGAGCGACAAGTACCCGTTCAAGGTGCTGGCCGACATTACGATCGTGCCGGCGGAGCTGGTGACGCCGGGGGTGGAAGACACGTCGATGGGCTGGATCGAAAAGAACCTGACCCCGGACGTGCTGAAAAGCGACCAGATCAAGGTGTATTCGAACTGAGCAAGCTGTGTTGTGTGTGCAGGGACTCCCCCGGCGAGCAATCGTCGGGGTTTTTTTTGCGGAAAGACATGAACCAAGGCAAGCGGGGGTGTCAGAAGCAACCACGTGCCGATCCTGCACGCTTGTGGCTGCTGGTGCTGGCGGGCGGCATCATCATGGGCCTGGCCTTGGACGTGCGCTACGTACAGGGCTTGTTCCTCTTGCCCCGGCGGCATCCAGCAAAACATAGTGCGATGACAGATCGAGAACCATGGTTCGCATCCTTAGGGAAGAGGGGCGTGCGGTCATTCTTCACAGCGTGGGCCAGATTTGGCCCGATCGGGCCAATTTTGACCCGCTACAAGCCATTGATTCAATAGCGATATTCTTTTATCGGGTCAAAACTGGCCCGTTTTCTTGGGGGAAAACGGCGGTTTCGTAGGGATTCCGATCAGAGCTCCGTCGTAAGTGTCTTAGCCGCATGGCAAGCCATTGATTCCATGGAGCTTATTGACAGGACGTGACGCTTGGCATGGATGTTGCATGAGTCCGGCTAGCGCTTCCTTCGGAAGCCTCCCGGCCGCCATGGCCGACACGACGACGGAGCCCGTCATGCCTACCCCCGCAACGTTTTGCATTGCCAGCCAGACCCTTGGCCTTCGAGTGTTCGCATGACGCTCAGCCAATCGCTTGTCGACATCGTCGAAGAAACCTTGCCGCTGCCATCCGGCAGTTGCAACGCCTGCGAACGCAACGGCGTGCCGATTCTGCTGCTGCGCCCGGCGGTGGTGGCCAAGAGCCCGTTTTTACATGTGCGCGGTGCGCTGTCGCATCCTGGTCTGCAAGAATCGCTGCGCATCATGCGCAAGGGCTATGTGTATGTGCTGCTGGACCGCAGGGTATGGCATGCCTATCAAGTGACCGATGCGGGCCATATGCGGCATTTCAATCCCTACGAGATGGCGCGCGACGAGCCTGCTCCGCTGGCCGAACGCTGCGTTCAGGCCGCCCACGACTTGCCCGCGTCGTTCATTGGTATCGACATTGATCAGTACAAGCTGGCCTGGATCGCGTATTCGCAAGACCCTTGGCCGACGGCCGTGCTGGATGCGTACAAGTCAGGCGACGATCTGAATGCCAATTACCCGCTACGGTTTGTCATCGTGGATCTGCCCAAGTTGCGGGACGATCCCACGGCGGGAGGCACCGCGCTGGCGCTGGAACATGCGCATCCGTTGAACAAACACGTGGCGGAGTATGTCAGCGGTGTCGACGACTTCGGCAGTGTCCACAGCTGGTCATCGCGCGTGGCGCAAGCCACGGGCATGCGTAACTACCTGACGCTGATGGAACGGCAGCACCGCTTGCCGCAAGGCGTGACCGGGCTGGTTCTGCCCGACCCGATCGGCATGGCCGAAGAACTCAACAACGTCCGCCTGGCCGCCTATACGCAGAAGCGCTTGTGGTCCGAAGAGCCGACTCGCCGCTATGCCTACCTGACCTCGCAATGCCTGCTGGCGATTCAACAGATGTACGCCGTGCAGGCCGACGCCGAGACAATGGATAGCCCGACACCCTTGCTCGACATCATGCCCAGCGAGTCCGGCACGCCACCCGTGTTCTGGGACCCTGCGCGTGAACGGCAAGAACGTGTGCAAGCCAAGATCACCAATCGCATTGAACGATTGAAAGAACGCTACTGGGAAACAAATCCCCCCGCTGAACCGCGCCGCCATGGCCGGGCGAGCTTTCAGGCGCGGTATGACCGCGACATCAAGCGGTTTGAAAAAGATATCGATGCGTATGGCAAGGATTGGGCGCAGGTAGTGGGCAGCGCGGCGTGGAAGCGCATCGTGGCAATGGACTATTCCGATACCGATGAACGATCGCGTCTGCTGCGCTTGATTGCGGTTGGTGCATGTTTGGACGGCGGGATCACCGATGCGATGCCTGCGTCTGACGCCGCGTCGACGAAACCCGAAACGCTGGGGCCTACCGGCACCGCGTGGCAGTCGTTGCTAAGTGATCCCAACAGCGCCGCCTATCTGGCCTTGAACGGCCATCAGACCTTTTTGCAGACCACCTTTATCCCTCTGTTCGGCGCCGGGGCGGTTGCCAACGACGCCGGAAGAAAATACTTCGACGCCGTCAAGAGCATCATCAGCAGCAAAGAAATCGGTGCATGGCGAGAAGGCCGAGCGGCAGACGCCGCCGACCAACTGCTGACCGCCATGCACGGCGCCAGCAAGCGCCTGAATCAACATTTGAGCGCCGGTTCCAAAGCCGCCGTCGATGCGGTTCACGTGGGCGGTGCGTGGCTGTACCGCAAGGCGCAGATGACGCAGGTGGTGATTCAACTCACGGTGGGGGAACTGCTGTCCATCTGCGCCGAAGAGCTGCAACGCGTCGGCGAGCCCCTGCAACAAGACGCCAGCCGGCGCGTGCGCGCGTTTGTGTTCGCCGGCTTGATCAGCATCCCGGACCCGGCGGTGCGCAATACGCTGATTGACGTGACGTTGTGGATGGAAGGCAGCGCGGAAGAGATCCGGAAGCGAATCAACGCCTTTGAGAAAGTAGCCGGCGATCCAGTAGAAAATGTGGCGCGCCAGGTGGAAGGTGTGGTCCGTCAAGCGGAAGATGCGGCGCGCAAGGCGTCGCATGGCGCGATGCGAAAGATCTCGGTCGGCATGAAGAACCTGGAAGCCCCGGCTGCGCAACTGCTAAAGGGTTTGGAGTTAAGCGCGGCCCACGCGCGGGAGTTCGCGAAGAATGGGCTGACGAGTCTAAAGCGATTGTCTGTCGGGTCGGGTTATGGCGCGCTGCCACTGGTCAGTTTGTATTTCCTGCATGACAGCGTGCGTACCAGCCTGGAGGCGGCGCGGGAGACTGTTGGTGCAAGGCATCCGGAAGCGATGGCCGCGTTGTATGGGGCAGGGGTGGGGCTGCTGGGGGCGGGTGTGGAGGCGGGTGGGTTGACGCTGAGGATTGGCGCCGAAAGCGTGCAGCCGTTCATGCGCCGAGTGGCGGCGGCGGAGGGCGGTGCTGTGACGCGGGCGATCGGGATGGGAAAGACGCTGATCAAGGCGGGAGGGGTGATCACGGGGTTGGGAGGGGTGGCCGATGGGGTGGGGAGTTTCGCGGCGGAAGTTCGGACGGATTTATTGGGAGATGTCGACGCGGGAAAACAGTACAAGTTGAGTGGCTTCATTTCACTCTTCGGTGCTGCCGCGAGCATCTTTGGCATCTTGGTAGACGGAGCCTTGTTAGGGCCACTGGGCCTGGGAATCGTGCTTGGACTGGCCGCTTTCGTTGTCGGAAAAAACGCCAAGTCTCTTGAGTCGGACAGTCTGGAAATGTGGGCCCGTCGGTCCTACTTTGGCAAAGCAGAACAAGAACGTCGTTGGGAGGGGGCTGACCAAATCGACGCGGCGATTTCGGCGTTGAACGCTGCGGTCATAGGAATGGATGCAACCCTGGGCTTTCATTCCGCCAAGCGGGTAATGGATACCGATTTGCTTCTAACGTCAGACACTCTGCAGATCCAGGCAACGGGCGGGGTCGAATCGGGAATTGAACTGGCCTATCGGATCGTGTTGCCAGGGTTCGACCCCACGATATCGCGCTTCGAATTCAGGCTGCTTTTAGAGAGCTTTGGCGTGGAAAGAAGCGGACGGCGAGGTCCAAAACTGTCAGAGGGCGTGCTTGCGGCAATGCACCACAACAGCATGCGGTGGGCCCCTGGATTGGATTCGTATAAATACTTGCTGCCAGAAGATCAGAGTTTGCCAACCCGAGAATCTCCCGTCTTGAGTTGTCGATACTGGCTCGGACCCATGCACAGTATCAAGAGCGCCACGATCGAGATCACGTTCTGGCCTGACAGGGATGACCTTACCGGTTACGCCCGCATCAGCATGACCGAGGACGCGTAATGGTTCAACCCAAACTCAGCCCGGCCTGCTTGGGATGGAAACGCGACTTGCCCGGCCCAAATGACCGTCCCGATGCAATTCCTAGCTTGCGTGAAAACGCGCCCAATCATGTTGATGATGTCTACATGGAACTGTCTCGTCGATCATCCCGCATACGTGGGGTGTTGTTGCTGCTTATCCCATTTATGCTCTATGCGACGATCATCGGAGTACCTGGCGTCATTTGGAGTTTGCTGGTGGATCATCCCAGAGCGTTCACTACGAGCGATTGGTCGACGCTGTGGATTGCTGTGTTCGTTTTGGCAATTGGTGTCTGGATGACTGCATTTCTGTATCTGGCCGACGTCTCCCCCCCACGTGACCTCCCCATCCGCTTCAACCGCGCCCGCCGCCGCATCTACGTCTACGGCTTCCACATGGTCTGGTGGAACCCGTTCACCCGCTGGTACGTCACCACCGCCAGCTACCCCTGGGACGACGTGCGCGCCGAAGTCTGGGAGCAATGGGGCGTCACCTCCGGCGGGGGCTTGATGATCAAGTGGGGCGTGTCCCTCGCCATCGTCAAACCCGGTACCAACGACGTCATCGAACGCTTTCACCTCAGCACCTACAACCACGACCTGGACAACCTCTGGGCCTACGTCTGCACCTATATGCAACAAGGCCCGCAAGCCTTGCCGCCGTGCGACATCGAACCGCGCGACGCGAACGATGTGCCGGCGTACAACCTGGCATTGCGGTGGGCGCCTCGGGTGGAGTGGCCGGAGGCGATGGATTGGGAGTCGCGATCTAGCGAAGGTTCGCGTGGGTTGGAGTGCAGGGGAGAGGGCGGTGATGAGATCAATCACGATTGCGCCTGACAGGGGTGACCTTAACAGCTACGTCCGCATCAGCATGACGGAGGAAGCGTGATGCCCAGATCGACGCTCAATCCTCCCTGCGCAGGATGGAAGCGTGATCTTCCGAGTCCGAACGAGCCGCCGGAAGTGGCTCCGGCGCTGCGCGAATGCGCCCCGAACTATCTGGACGACACGTATCTGGAACTTTCTCGACGATCTTCGGCGGTAAGAGGCCTGCTCGTGCTGACACCGGTTTTCTTGTGCCCCCTGCTGTTTGGTCTCGCTTTCCGGATATCTGATGCAATAGGACTCGCTATCACTTCGGGACCTAGCCGGTCTTGGATAGGTTTAATAATTTGGATGTGCGAGGCAAGCGCCTGGGCTACCCCCGCCCCACCGGCAAGCCCGCCACCGCCTCTCTGAAATTCGGAAACTCCTTCAAATACTCCGCGTTCCCTTCCACCCGCCTCACCACTCTTTCATCCACCGTCAGATTCAACACGGTCTCGCCATCCCAAATCCGCGCCTGCTTTTTCACATGGATCAGCACCTTCTCGGTGAACTCCTTGTACGAGTCGTGCGGATTGCACTGGTCATAGTCGGTGGAGATGCGCTGCGCGGTGCCGGCTTCCAACCCCACCTGCCGCGCCTTTTCCTGGATCCACGCTGCCGGTAGTGTCTGCAAACTCCCGTCGCGATATCCTCCGCCGATATCCGAGTGCGCGCCGATGAACCAGCGCTGTTCAACCGGCCTGTCCGGCGGGCGCGGTTCGGATGTTGCCAGCCTTGTCCATAGCGTTGGGAAATACGGTTCGCGGTATTCGTTCGTTGCGATGGCGTGATAGGCGTTGCGGACGTGGTTGCTCAGTTCGGTGTCGTGGAAGTTATAGAACTTTGAAAACCCGGGAAACGAAATGCCGCCGACGGGTATCCCCAGGCTGCCCACGGTGTCCCAGACACCAACGAAATGCAGGTCGGTGTCGCGCGAGAACTGGGCGCGAAACGAAATGGCGTCGATGGACGAGGGCAGGCAATCATCGCGATATAGCGCGTACGCTTCAGCAACGTTGTCGTCAGTGGGGCTTTTGAGCAGGCCACATTTGCGGACCATGCCGGCCAGGCTGCGCGCCGAGTACGCGCCACGGCTGAAGCCGAACAGGAAGATGTGGTCGCCGGCTTCCTGGCGTTGGCATAGCCATTGGTAGCCCTGGCGGATATTGGCGGACAGACCGGCGCCGAATGCGCCGCCCAGGAATTTGTCGATGGCGGCCCACAGGCCTTGGCCTTGCGTGCCGACGCCTTCGATATACAGGGTTTCCTGCGTGCTGGTTTCCGGCGCGGCTTTGTAAAGCTCGTAGGCGTTGGTGCGGTCGTTGGGTTCGTTCCACGTACCGTCAAAGAAGATGGCCAGATTCTTCTGCATGCTCGGCTCCCTACAGATCGAGTCTTGCGATACATCTGCTGCTGGCTGGGATGACGCCCGCGTGAGGCACGCTATCACGCGGGTTACGGGTTTGCCGCCCGCGTGGTTTCCCTGCTGGCGGCATGTACACCGCTTTTTTTACTAGGGGTGGCGCACGCAAAAACGCCGGCGCGGGCGCTTGGGCGCAGGCGGGGCGGGAAGGGGGGATAAACGAACTAATGAATGTGTAGCCATCCGCCGTGCAGGCGGATGGTATCCACAATGGCGCGGTTGGTAGCCGGGTCGGTCAGTTCACCGTCACAACTCCAACACCACCTTGCCACCCGCGCACGAGCGTGAGCAGCACGCCATCATCTTGTTGTTCGCGTCGCGTTCGGCGCGCGTCAGCACGACGTCGCGGTGGTCGATATTTCCTTCCAATACGCGCACCTCGCACGACCCGCAGAGGCCTTCCTCGCAGTCGCTTTGCACGTCGATATTGGCGCCGCGCAATGCGGTCAACAAGGTCTGATCAGCGGGCACGTTGATGACGATGCCCGAGTCTTTCAGCACGACTTCAAACGGCTGTTCCTTGGACGGGTCCAGCGTGCCCAAGGTGGAATGGAAGTGTTCCACGCGCAGCGCATCTTCCGGCCACGCGGCGCAGCACGCCGCCAAGCCATCCAGCAGGCCTTGCGGACCGCAGGCGTAAATCTGCGTGCCGGCGTCCGGCTGGGACAACAGCGCCGCGTAATCCGCGCGGGTGCCTTCGTCTTTGACGTGGGCATGCAGGCGGTCGCCGTGCAACGCGACAAGTTCGTCCAGCATCGCCATGCAGCTGCGTGACCGCCCGCTGTAATGCAGTTGGTAATCCAGGCCCAGTTCCTTGGCGCGTCGCGCCATGGCGCTGATGGGGGTGATGCCGATGCCGCCGGCAATCAAGATCAGCTTGTCGGCCGCTTCATTCATGCGGAAGTGATTGCGCGGCCCACGGATGCGCAAGCGCGCGCCGGGCGTCGCGTTGGCGTGCATCCACGCGGAACCGCCTCGGCCTTCTGTTTCCTTCAACACGGCAATTTCAAATACACCGGTTTCCGAAGGATCGCCGCACAAGGAGTATTGGCGCGACAAGCCCGTGTCGCCGCATTCCACGTCGATGTGCGAGCCCGGCGTCCAGCGCGGCAGCGGCTTGCCATCGGGCGACACCAAACGCAGGCGCAGGATGCCGTCAGCGGCTTGGACCGCGCTCTGCACGACGACGGGCCGCGTGATGGCGTGCGACGAAGGCTCGCCGATGCGCACCGGGTGCTGATTATTCAGCAATGCCGGCGACGCCAGTTCCGGATTCTGCTTCGGGTCCCATTCCACCCACAAGTGCTCCGGCCCACGAAACGAGGTGTTGGGCACATAGGTAAACGCCTGTTCCGACAGCTTCATATGCGGCAGGCGGCGCGTAAGTTCTTCCAGGAAGATCTGCATTTCCATGCGGGCCAGGTTCTTGCCCATGCATTGGTGCGAGCCATAGCCGAAGGTGAGTTGGTCGCTGGCGTTTTCGCGGCGGATGTCGAAGAGGTCGGCGTCGTTGAACTGGCCTTCGTCGTGGTTGGCGGACGACGTGACGATCAGCAGCTTGGAGCCTGCCGGAATCGGCACACCGGCGATTTCGACGTCGCGCGTGGCCAGGCGGCGCCACGCCGCGACCGAGCCGTTATGGCGCAGGCATTCTTCGACGGCGTTGGGAATCAGGTCGGGGTCTTCACAGATTTCGCGCCAGGCGTCGGGGTGTTGCAGCAACAGCTTGATGGCGTTGGCCGATGCGTTGGCGGTGGTTTCGTGGGCGGCGACGATGCCGGCCATCATCATGGAATGCAGGTAGGAATCGGTGACCACTTCCGGATGCGTCTGCTGCTTGCGCAAGCCGTATTGCATCCAGCCGGGGCCGGACGGGTCTTGGCGCATCTTGTCCAGGATCTTGCCGGCCAACTGCCAGAAGTTGCCCACGGCATGCGCCACGGCCACTTGTTCTTCAGGCTTGGGGCGACCCCAGGTGTTGACCGTGTGCGCGATGGAATATTGGCGCAGCAGCTCCATGTCTTCTTCGGGCACGCCCAGGAAATGCAGCGCCACGGTCAGCGGCACTTCCCACAGCATCTGGTCGACCAGGTCGGCGCGGCCGTCGTTGATGAAGCGGTCAACGTAGTCCCGGGTCAGGCGGCGCACCATGGGCTCGTGGTGCTTGAGCTCTTCGGGCGTGAACGGGTCCATCAGCACGCGGCGGCGCGGCATGTGGGCGGGCTCGTCTTCGTTGACCAGCGTGCGGTTCATGGCATAGCCGTACGACGCCAGCACGGCATTGGCCTCGGGGCCGGTGGGGGTGATTTTTTCCAGCGCGATGGACGGGCTGAAAGTGATGTTGTCGCGAAAAATCGCCTTGATGTCTTCGTAGCGGGTCACCACCCAGTAGCCCAGCTTGGGGCTGTAGAACACGGGTTCCTGCTCGCGCGCCCAGCGCACGTACTCAGGCGGGTCTTGCTGATAGCCATCGCCAAAGGGGTCGAACTCGGCCGCGCGCGGGCTGACGGGGCAGCCGGTGGGGCTTGGCATCGCGGCAAGCGCCGCGTGATCGATGGGACAGCCCGACGGGCGCGAAGTAGAGGGCGATTGGCTCATGATGCTTTCCGTGTATTCGTGATGCATCGGCCTGCC
>NZ_JBLVOL010000003.1:56592-59723 GCF_053543755.1 Achromobacter semiaridum
CGCCCCCCCGCGGGTGGTGATGGCAGCGCTTAGTCCAGCGTGATCTTCAGATCGCTGATCAGCTTTTGCCAGCGGGCGCGCTCGCCTTTCAGCATGTCGGCGTATTCGGCGGGCGTGTTGCCGACCGGCTCGATGCCGAATTCCACCAGGCGCTGGCGCGTGGCCGGGTCGTTGATGGTGGCGACCACCTGCTTGTTCAGCGCATCGATGACGGCGGGCGGCGTACCCGCCGGCACCACGACGCCCACCTGCGCGGCGGCCTCGACGTTCTTCAGGCCGATCTCGGCAAAGGTGGGCACGTTGGGCAATTGCGGCAGGCGCGTGGGGTTGGCGACGGCCAGCGCGCGGACCTTGCCGCCGTTGATGAAGCCCGCGCCGGCCGCCAGGTCGACCATCATCGCGGGAATCTGGCCGCCCGCCACGTCAGCCAGCGCGGGCGATGCGCCGCGATACGGCACGTGGGTCATGGTCAGGCCGCTTTCGACTTTCAGCAGTTCCATGGCCAGGTGGTGCGGGCTGCCCGCGCCAGCGGAACCGTAGTCCAGGCCTTCCTTACGCGACTTGGCCTCGGCCAGGAATTCCTGCACGGTGTTGACCTTCATGGACGGGCCGACCACAAGAATCATGGGGAAGCGGCCCATCAGCGTGACGGGCGCCAGGTCCTTGACCGGGTCATACGACAGCTTCTTGTACAGCGCCGGGTTGAACACCAGCGTGCCGTTGTCGGCGGACAGCATGGTGTAGCCGTCGGCCGGGGCGCGCGCGGTTTCCGAGGCGGCAATCGCCGTGTTGCCACCCGGCTTGTTCTCGATGACGACGGGTTGGCCCAGGCGGCCGGTCAGGCCCTGGCCGATGCTGCGGGCCAGGAAGTCGGACCCGCCGCCCGCCGCGTACGGCACCACCCAGCGCACGGGTTTGGACGGGTAGTTGGCCGGTGCGGTTTGGGCGAACGCGCTGGCACAGGCCAGCAGGGGCAGGGCCAAAAGGCCGGCAAGCAGGGGGTGTTTCAGGGCGCGCATAGGCTGTCTCCGTATTGGGATGACCTGATGGCATCCCTTCTTTTGCGTAAATCATATACGCAATGCGTAATTTTTCAAGAAGGGTTAACCTTGGATCCGCGCCGGCAGGCCCCCAGCCGCCCGCGCACCCGTATTTGCCAGGAATCGCCGCCGATATGACCCCGTCCAAGCCGTCCAAGAAGATGCCCGCCAAGTCCGCCAAATCCGTACGAACGGATAACCAGGCCGTTGCAAAGGCATCTGCAAAGGCATCCACGAAGCGGGAGGTCGATCTGGACTCGGATACCCGTCCGCGCGAACGGCGCCAGCGCGTGCAGGCCGCCGAGACCGGCATGGTGGTGTTGAAAGGCTTGGCGCGGATGGGCGGGCGCGCCAGCCTGACCGCGCTGGCCGCGCATGTGGACGAAAGCCCCGCCAAGGTGCACCGCTACCTGATGAGCCTGATTGCCGAGGGCCTGGTGGATCAGGAAGTGGCCACGCAGCAGTACCACCTGGGTCTGGAAGCGCTGATGATCGGCGTGGCCGCCATGCGCCAGGCTGATCCCTTGCGCATCAGCGAACCCGTGTTGATCCGGCTGCGTGAAAGCCTGGCGGTGACGTGTTTCATTGCGGTGATGGGCAACAAGGGGCCGACCATCGTCCGCTTTGAGGAACCGGCGCTGCCCGTCACGGTGAACGTGCGCGTGGGCTCGGTACTGTCGATGCTGTGGTCCGCGACCGGGCGCGCGTTTCTGGGCGCTTTGGACGAAGCCCCGATTCAGCGGATGGCGCTGGCCGAACTGGCCGAGGCGCCCGATGATTTGCGCGCCTTGCTGGACCGCGACGATCCCATCGGCGGGCTGCGGCGCCAGGTGCAAGCGGCCGGCTGTGCCACGGTCAAGGATACGAACCTGCGCGGCATCAGCGCCGTGTCGGCGCCCTTGTATGACCACACGGGCCGGCCCTGCGCGGTGTTGACGGCGCTGGGCGCGACGGGTGGCTTTGATGTGTCGCCCAACGGCAAGGTGGTGGCGGCGGTAAAAAAAGAAGCCGCGGCCGCCAGCGCGGCATTGGGGTACGTGGCGTAGCGCGCATTGGGCTGGCCGGCGGTCGGGCAGCAACGCCGATCCCCACTACCGAATCGACCCGCATCACTGACGCGCCAGCCGCAACTCAACCGATAATCCCCCGCCGTCCCGCGCGCTCAGGATCAGCGCCCCGTCCATCGCCTGTGCCAGCTGCTGCGCGATAGCCAGACCCAGCCCGGTCCCGCCCGTGTCGCGGTTGCGCGATCCTTCCAGGCGATAAAAAGGATGCAGCACGGCGGCCAGTTCGTGGTCCGGAATCCCGGGGCCGCGGTCCAGCACGAAGATAGACAGCGTGGCGTCATCGTGTGTCGCCACTTGTACCTGGGCCGCGCCCGCGAACTTCAACGCGTTGTCGATCAGGTTGCCCAGGATGCGGCGAAGTGCATGCGGGCGCGCCATCAGTGGCGCGCCGCTGTCGCCCTCCAGGCTGACGGGCTTGCCGGTATCTTGATAGTCGTAGACCAGGCTTTGCAGAAACGCGTTCAGGTCCACGCGTACGGGGGGTTCGACCTTGCCATGCGCGCTGCGGGCATAGTCGATGCCTTCGCGCACCAGCCGTTCCACCTCGTTCAAGTCTTGCGCCAGTTTGTCGCGATCTTCCGACGGGTCCATGAATTCAGTGCGCAGCTTCATGCGGGTGATCGGCGTTTGCAGGTCGTGCGAGATCGCGCCCAGGATCTGCATGCGCTCGGCCACGTGGGCCGCGATGCGAGCCTGCATGGCGTTGAATGCCGTGGCGGCATGCGCGACTTCGGCCGGGCCGTCTTCTTGCAGCAGCGGGCTCTTGGCGTTGGGATCCAACGTTTCAGCGGCGTGGGCCAGGCGCGTCAGCGGCCGCACCGCCAACCGCACCGCCAGCCATGCGCAAGCGATCAGCAAAATCAGTTGCACCGCCAGCACGGCCAGCAGCCACGGGGCGGGGCGCATGGACGATAGATGGATATTTAGCACCACCGGCTGCCCATCGGACAACACGACGCGCGCCTGGATGTGGCGCGGGTCGTCGGCCATGGCGCGCACGGTCAACGGTCGCGCGCCGCCCAGC
>NZ_JBLVOL010000003.1:59758-60967 GCF_053543755.1 Achromobacter semiaridum
AATCGACTGCGCGGCCGTGCGCGCCACGTCCAGTTGCAACGGCTGGTCGGCCTGCCCGTTGCCCAATTCATAGACGCGGTTGCCGCTGGACAGGCGGGGCAGCCAGGCGGCGCGTTCGTTGGCGGGCAGGCGGCCCAGCACGTCGATGGCGATGGCCACGTCGCGCTCCAGGTCGCCCAGCATCATGGAGCGCGTGGCGTTATAGCGTTCGTAGAACAGCGCGGCAAACGACAGGCCGTAGGCCAGCACCAGACCGATGAGAAAAATCAGGAACAGCCGCGCGACCAGCGTGCCCGGCCACGCGGAACGCGGCAACGCGGCGCGCGCCCTCATTCGCCTTCCGATATGTCGACGGCGGCCGCGAACACATAGCCTTCGCTGCGCACCGTCTTGATGTAGCGCGGTTCGCGCGCGTCTTCGCACAGGCGCTGGCGCAGGCGGCTGACCAGCAGGTCGATCGAGCGGCCGAAGAAATCGGCGTCGCGCCCTTGCGTCAGGTTCAGCAATTGATCGCGATTCAGCACGCGTTGCGGATGGTCCAGAAACACGCGCAACAGTCGGTACTCGGCGCCGCTTAGCGACACCACGGTGCCGCTCTTATCCAGCAGATGGCGCGCGGTGGTGTCCAGCCGCCAGTCGCCAAAGGCGATGTCACGACCAGGTTCCGTTACCTGAAAATTGGGCGGCAGCATGCGCGTGCGCCGCAAGATCGCCTTGATGCGCGCCAGCAGTTCACGCGCGACAAAGGGCTTGACCAGATAGTCGTCGGCGCCCATCTCCAGGCCCAGCACGCGGTCCATGTCGTCGCCGCGCGCGGTCAGCAGCAGGATGGGAATGCGGCGATGCTTGCCGCTGCGCAGTTCGCGGCACAGCACCAGGCCGTCGTCGCCCGGCATCATGATGTCCAGCACGATCAGGTCGACGGACAGGTTCTCCAGCAGCGACCGCATCTGCCGCCCGTCGGCCGCCAGCGTCACGGTCAGGCCGTTCTTCTTCAGGAAGTTGCCGGCAAGCTCGCGTATTTCCCGATCGTCGTCGACGATCATGACGTGATCCAGTTGATCCATCTTCAAAGGCTTTCAGGCAAGGGCGGCAGGGCGCGGGGTAAACGGATTTTATCCAAGGCGGCGGCCCCCTCGGCCGACGGGCGGAACCGGCGTGCCGCCCGGCCGCGTATTGCTGATCAGCTGGCATTGAAACGGCTTGGCG
>NZ_JBLVOL010000003.1:60992-78133 GCF_053543755.1 Achromobacter semiaridum
GACGCCGCCGAACATCAGCAGCAGGACAGCCAGGATGCGCTTCATGGATTGCTCCAAAGAGTGGGGGTGACCCGGTTATAGCGCCGGCCATCGCCGCAAGTGTGTCGTACTGTATACGCCGCCTTGGCGGATACAAAAGCCGGGGAAAAAGGCGCCAAACCGGCACAAGCCGGATACGCGGCGCGGGTGCAATGGGACCTCTTTCCAAAGGACTGCCCATGGACCTGATCAACACCCCCATCGCCTTGCTTGCCGGCATGCTGACCATTGCGTCGCCCTGCGTGTTGCCCTTGTTGCCCGTGTTGCTGGGCACCTCGCTGGAACGCCCGGACCGCTGGCGCCCCTTGTTTGTCGTGTCCGGCTTCGTGCTGGCCTTTGCGGGCCTGGGCATCGCCCTGAGCCTTTTGTCCAACCTGAACGCATCGGTGCACGACGCGGTGCGGTCCACGTCGATTGCGCTGCTGGTGCTGTTCGGGCTGGTGCGCATCTGGCCGCAGCCTTACGACCGGCTGATCGCCCGTATCGGCGGCCCCTTGCAGCAGCTGGCCTTCAGCGCCGGCGGCGCGGGCAGCGGCAATGCCGGGGGCTTTGTGTTGGGGCTGTCGCTGGGCGCGGTATGGACGCCGTGCGCAGGCCCCGTGCTGGCCTCGATTCTGGTGTTGGCCGCCAAGGCGCAGAACCTGACGCAGTCCAGCACCTTGCTGTTGGCGTTTGCCATCGGGGCGGGCATTCCGATGCTGGTCATCGCCTATGGCGGGCAGGCCATCGTCGCGCGGGTACGTGGGCTGTCGCGCTACACGCAGCGCTTGCAGCAAGGCTTTGGCGTGCTGCTGATCCTGACCGCCGTGGCCATCCATTCCCAGTACGACGTCCTGGCGTATGCCTGGATCAGCAACCTTTTCAACTGACCCGATCAAGGAGATCGACCATGTTTGCCATGTTCAAGAAAATTGCATTGGGCGCGCTGTTGGCGACCTCGTTGGCGACCGCGGTGGCGTCTGCCGCCCCTCAGCCCGACCCCACACCCGCGCCGGAATTCACGGGGATCGAGCACTGGCTCAATGGCGGCCCGCAGAGCCTGGCGTCGCTGCGTGGCAAGGTGGTGCTGGTGGACTTCTGGACCTACACCTGCATCAACTGCATCCGCACGCTGCCCTACGTGACCGGCTGGCATCAGAAGTACAAGGACCAGGGCCTGGCGGTGGTGGGCGTGCATACGCCGGAGTTTCCGTTCGAGCGCTCGACGCCCAATGTGCAAAAGGCGCTGGAGCGCTTTGGCATCACCTACCCGGTGGCGCAGGACAACCGCTATGCCACCTGGGACGCGTATCGCAACCAGTACTGGCCGGCGTTCTACCTGATCGACAAGCAGGGCCGCATTGTGTATCGCCATTTTGGCGAAGGGCGGTATGCCGAGACCGAGGCAGAGATCCAGCGCCTGCTGGCGCAACCGGGCTGACCCGATCGAATGGCCCATGCGCCGCGCAAAGCAGATATGCGATACCGCGCATAGCGCCGGCCCGGCCCGCCGCATACCATGCTTCAAACACAAAAATCACAAGGTTTGGAGACAGCATGAAGATTGCAAGCGCGCTGACCTCGGTCGGTCTGTGGCTGGGGGCGGGGGTGGTGGTATCCGCCGTCGGGATGATGGCGCCGGCCGTGGCGGGCGCCTATCCCGACCACCCCATCCGGATGGTGGTGCCGTTTCCGGCGGGCGGCGCAACCGATCTGATGGCGCGGGCGCTGGCGCAGGGGCTGGGCGAGAAGCTGGGCCAGACCGTGGTGGTGGAAAACCGGGGTGGCGCGGGGGGCACGATCGGCGCGGAAGCCGTGGCCGGCGCGGCGCCCGACGGCTACACCTTGCTGTACTCGACGATGGGCGTGTTGACCATCAACCCGTCGCTGTACTCCAAGCTGCGTTACGACCCGCAAAAGAGCTTTGCGCCGATCTCGATGACCAACCTGACGTCGAACCTGCTGGTGGTCAGTCCCGATCTGAACGTGAATTCCGTGGCGGAACTGGCGGCGCTGGCCAAGGCGCGGCCGGGCGAACTGACGTTCAGCTCATCGGGCAACGGCACGACCAGCCATCTGGCCGGCGAAATGTTCAAGTCCACGGCGGGCGTGGATATCCGCCATATCCCGTACAAGGGCACGTCGGGCGCCATCAACGATTTTCTGGCGGGCCGGATATCGATGATGATCGACACGTCATCCAACTTCATCGAACAGGTCAAGCAAGGCAAGGTGCGCGCGCTGGGCGTGACCAGCCGGCAGCGCTTGCCCGTGTTGCCCGATGTGCCGTCGATTTCAGAAACGCCCGGCTTTGCGTCATACGAAGTCAGCTTGTGGTCAGGCGTGCTGGCGCCGGCAGGTACGCCGCGCGCGGTGATCGACAAGCTGAACCAGGACATCGCGGCGGTGATGACGTCGCCGCAAATGGTCGAGCGCATGGCGGCCTACGGCATCCAGACCACGCACAGCACGCCCGAGCAGTTCGCCGCGCAGATCAAGACGGATACGGCGAAGTGGGCCAAGGTGATCGAGCAGTCCGGCGCCAAGGCGGACTGAGCGCCGGCTGGCCATGGGCGCGAGGTTGATCGCCCCTCAACGGGAAATTCCATGACATCGATGAATCGATTTCGGCTGGCAAGGGCGGCCATGATTACGGCGCTGGCCGCATTCCTGCTGCCTGCCGCCCAGGCCGCGTCTTATCCTGACCGCCCTTTGACGCTGGTGAATCCCTACGCGGCGGGTGGGCCGGCCGATGTGGTCGCGCGCAGCCTGGGGCGTGCCTTGGAAAAGCGGCTGGGCCAACCGGTGGTGGTGGAAAACAAACCAGGCGGCGGCGCGTCCATCGGCACGGGTTTTGTGGCGCGCGCCAAGCCGGACGGCTACACCTTGCTGCTGGGCACTTCCGCCGGCCACGTGGTGACGCCGCTGATGCAAAAAACGCCCTACGACGGCGTGGACGGTTTCGCGTTCTGTTCGGTGGTGGCGGTGCAGCCCATCATGCTGGTGGTGAACCCGTCGCGCGGCATCACCACGGTGGCGCAGCTGCTGGAACGCGCCAAGGCCGAACCCGGCAAGCTCAGCTACGGGTCGGCGGGCGTGGGCGGCGCCACGCATCTGGGCGCGGAACAGTTCCAGCAAGCTGCGCATGTGCAGCTCAATCACATTCCCTACGCCGGCGCATCGCCCGCCATCAACGATGTGGTGGGCGGCCAGATCGACCTGGCCATGCTGAACCTGTCGGCCAGCCTGCCGTTCATCCGCCAAGGGCGCCTGGTGGCGTTGGCGTATGCGGCCGACAAGCGTTCGGCGTTGTTGCCCGACGTGCCCGCGCTGGCTGAAGCCGGTGTGGCGGGCGCCGAAGCCGCCACGTGGTACAGCCTGGCCGTGCCCGCCGGCACGCCGCCCGACATCGTGCAGCGCTTGAGCCGCGCGGTCCAGGCCGTGAACGACGACCCGGAATACCGGCGCGTGATGCAAGAGCAGGCAATAGAAATCATGTCCTTGTCGCCCGCCCAGGCCGACGCCTACGTGCGCCGTGATCGCGCCGACATGCAGCGGCTGCTGGGCTCGCTGGGGCTGCTGGCAAAATGATTAACCTTCGTAACGCTGCCGCGGGGCGATGCCGCCATGAATTTTGATTTCAGCCAACTGGCATCCGCCGATGCGTTCAAGCTGCTGTCCAGCGTCGTCGTGCCTCGGCCGATTGCCTGGGTGGTGACGCAGTCGGCGCGCGGCGATCTGAACGCCGCGCCGTTTTCTTTTTTCAACGTCGTCAGCAGTGACCCGCCCATCGTGGCGCTGGGCATCGGCCCGCGCGCCGGCCAGTGGAAGGATTCGTCGCGCAACATCATGGACACGGGTGAATTCGTGATCAATGTGGTGTCCAGGGAATTGGCCCGGCAGATGAATCAGACCAGCCTGGACTACGACGCCAGTGTCGATGAATTGGCGCGCGTGGGCTTGTCCACGCAGCCATCGACGCTGATTGCGCCGCCGCGCATTGCGCAAAGCCCGGCAGCGCTGGAGTGCAAGGTGTGGCAGGTGATCGAGGCCGCGCCGCATCGCGTGATCGTGCTGGCGCGCGTGGTGGGCATGTATCTGCGCGACGATGCGTTGCTGAACCGCGATCGCTTTCATGTGGACACGCCCGCGCTGGGCTTGCTGGGCCGCATGCATGGCGCGGGGTGGTACGCGCACACAAGTGATTTGTTCCAGATGCTTGCGCCCGCCGCTGCCAACGATCCGTCGGTGCTGCCCGCGCAAGGGCATTGATGCGCGCCCCGTCGCGCAACCCCAAGGAGAACCACGATGAAGTTGCATTGGTCGCCCCGGTCGCCGTTTGTGCGCAAGGTGATGATCGTTCTTTACGAAGGCGGTATCGAAGACCGCGTGCAATTGGTGCGCACGCCCGTCGCAATGGACAAGCCCAATCTGGATCTGGTGGCCGACAACCCGCTGATCAAGCTGCCCACGTTGGTGTTGGAAGATGGCACGGCCTTGTACGACTCGCGGGTCATCTGCGCGTATCTGGATGGGCTGACGGGCGGCCGGTTAATGCCCGGCGATCCCACCGCGCGCCTGGTGGCCGAACGCCGGCAGGCGTTGGGTGATGGGTTTCTGGATGCGTTGCTGCTGTACCGCCAAGAGCGCAACAAGCCGGTGGAAAGGCAGACAGCGGCGTGGCTGGACGCGTTTGCGCTGAAGGTGCGTGCCGTGCTGGCCGCGCTGGAAGTCGAGGCGGCCGCGTTGTCGGCCAGCGGCTTTGACCTGGGGGTGATTGCCATCGGCTGCGCGCTGTCGTACATGGATTATCGTTTTCCGGATATCGATTGGCGTGGTGGGCATCCGACGCTTGCCGCCTGGCATGAGGGCTTTTGCGTGCGCCCGTCGGTGGCGCGCAGCCAGCCGGACGAATCGCCTTGAACTCGCCGTATCCAACCCGGCCCGATGACGTGCGTGTGGTTGCGCGCTGCGTTGCCTGCCCGGGGCCGCGCCATAACTTGAACCGAGGATGATGATGAGCCGTATCCCGCTGCCTTCCCCCGACAGCATGACCGACGACCAGAAACGCGTGTACGAGAAGATCGTCTCGGGCCCGCGCGGGCGTCTCGTCGGCCCCTTGCGCGCGGCGCTGCACAGCCCCGAGCTTGCCGAACGCTGGCAGGCGTTGGGCGCCTTGCTGCGCTTTGGCACCAGCCTGCCGCCGCGTGTCAGCGAGCTGGCGATTGTGGTGACGGCACGCCGCTGGAACAGCCAGATCGAATGGCATATTCACGCGCAGGCGGCGCGGGCGGCCGGCATTGCAGACGCCGTGCTGGACGCCATCCAGGCGCGCAAGACGCCGGCGTTCGATACGCGCGACGATGAAATCGTCTACGAGTTCTCGCGCCAGTTGCAGGAAACCGGCCAGGTCGATCCCGCGCTGTATGCCGAAGCGGTAGCGCGTTGGCAGGCGGTGGGCGTGGTGGAGCTGACGGCGGTGATCGGCTACTACACCATGGTGTCCATGACCTTGAACGCGCACGACATTCCCATGCCGGACGAGGCCCCCGCGCCGCTGGATATTCCGCGGCAAGACGGCGCGCCGGCCTTGAGCCGCTTGGCTGCGCTGCCGCGCAAGGAGCAGCCATGACACCCGAGATGCCGCGCATGCCCGTTGCGCCCAGGCACGCGCTGCCCGCCTTGGCCTGCGATGCGCATTGCCATGTGTTCGGCCCGTATGACCGCTTTCCCCTGCAACACGCTTCGTCATATGCCGCGCCGGACGCGCCTGCGCCGCGCTACCTGCACATGCTGGATACCCTGGGCGCGGCGCGCGGGGTGTTGGTGCAGCCCGCGCCCTATGGCGTGGACCCGGCCGCGTTGCTGGACGCCTTGGCGCAAGGCGGCGACCGCCTGCGCGGCATCGCCGTGGCCGATCCGTCGGTGTCCGATGCGCAGTTGCAGGCGCTGGTGGAGGGCGGCGTGCGCGGTCTGCGCTTTCTGGAAGCGCGCGACCCGGCCGGCAATCTGTTTCCCGGCAGCGTGGGCTTTGGGCAGGTCGCCGCGATGGCGCCGCGCATGAAGCAGTTTGGCCTGCATGCCCAGCTGTGGGCGCCTTGCGATGCGTATGTGCGGCATCTGCCGGCGCTGGCCGCGCTGGACGTGCCGATTGTGATCGATCACCTGGGCAGCCTGGTGCCGGCGCGTGGCGAGCAGGACGCGGCCTTTCAGCTGCTGCGCGGCTTGCTGGCGGATGGGCGAATCTGGATGAAGCTGACGCTGTGCCGCGTGGGCGCTGCGCCCGACTATGAAAATGCCCGCTATATCCACGACGCGTTCACGGCCGCCAACCCCGATCAGGTGCTGTGGGGATCGGACTGGCCGTTCGTGCGCATGGGCGCGGCCGCGCCATCGGCCGATGCGCTGGTGGACGTGGCCTATGAATGGCTGGGCAACGACGGCTTGCGCAAGAAGGTATGGGTGGACAACCCAGCCCGCTTGTACGGGTTTGGATAAGGGCGGCAGGCGATCCTGCGGCAGGCGATCCTGCGGCAGGCGATCCTGCGGCAGGCGATCCTGCCCCCCTCAGGGTTCCGCGTGCCACACGCCTTCGCCGCCGATTTCCCGCACCAGCGTTTCGATCTGCGCCGCCACTTCCATGACGGTGCGGCCCGGTCCCTTGGACCTGGAAAACGCCATGGAAATAATCCGGCCCATCGTCGGGTCACGCAGCGCCGCGATGCTTAACCGGCCCTCCTGCACCTCTTGCCAGACGGCATGCAGCGGCAGCACGGTGTACATGTTCTCGTGCTCGACAATCGACTTCATCAGCGGCAATGAGTCCGCTTCGATCAGCGGCGCGATGGTGATCTTGCGCGCACGCGCCAGGCCGTCCAGCGCATTGCGCAAACCATTCGGCGCGCCCGGCAGGATGAAGGGCAGGTCGTTTAGCTGGTCGAAGGTGACTTCGCCCGATGCGGTGCGCGTATCGCCCGCCGCGCCCACCAGGTAGGAATCCACGTAGGCCAGCGCCTGCTCGCCCGGCGGGCATTTGTCGCCATAGCGGTACAGGATGGCGATGTCCACGCGGCTGTCCGTCAGCCACTCTTCGATCTGGCCGCTGGAGCCTTCAAGAATCTTCAAATGCACCTTCGGAAAGTGTTTGCGCAAGCGCGAAAACAGGCGGCGGATCAGCGGATGCGCGGTGGACGGCAACAGCCCCAGCGTGACTTCGCCCGCGGGCTCGCGCGCCTGGCCGTTCAGCTCAAGTTCCAGTCTTTCCGCGTCGCCCAGCAACGTTTGCACCAAGGGGAACAGCCGCTGGCCCACCTCGGACAGATTCACGCCGCGACCCGTGCGGTTGAACAAGCGCGCATTGCACTCGCGCTCCAGTGCGTTGATGCGGCGGCTGAGCACGGATTGGTCCTGGTCCAGATAGAGCGCGGCGCGCGTGATGCTGCCCAGTTCCGCAATCGCCAGGAACGCCCTCCATTTGTTCAGGTCGGCGGTCAGGTCCAGGCTTAGCCCGGTGGCTTTGGCGAAAGGCATGATGGCGGGGCGGGGTCGCAGGCAGAAGGAACGGGATAAGCGTACGGCAAAGCGCGTGGCAGCGGGTCATTCCAGGCCAAGCTTGCCGCGTCGGATCACGTCGCCCCATTTCTTGGATTCGGTTTCCATCAGCGTGCGGTATTGGTCCGGCGAGCTTGCCGCCGGAATGGCGCCCTGGTCGATCATCTTCTTGCGCAACGCGGGTTCCGCCAGGGACTGGGCGATGGCCGCCGCCATCTTGTCGACGATGTCCTTGGGCGTGCCGGTGGGGGCGATGATGCCGTAGTTCGATTCGACGATCACGCCGGGAAAACCCGCCTCGCGGGTCGTCGGCACATCGGGCAGGCCCTCGAAGCGTTCGGGGCTGGCCACCGCCAGCGCGCGCAGCTTGCCTGCCTTGATGAAGCCCAAGGCGGCCGACGCGTCACCGGGAAACATCTGCACTTCGTTGGACAGCAAGGCCGTGACGGCGGGCGCGGCGCCCTTGTACGGCACGTGCATGATGTCGATGCCCGTTTGCTGCTTCAACAGTTCGCCGCCCAGATGGGGCGTGGTCACGTTGCCGGCCGAGCCGTAGTTGTATTTGCCCGGATGCTGCTTGGCGCTGGCGACGAAGGCGGCCAGCGTGGTGTCGGGCAGCGACGGGTTCACCATGACCACCTGGGGAATGCGCGCCACCAGCGACACATACTGAATGGTGCTGACGTTGTAAGGCACTTTCATGACGTGCGGCAGGCCGGTGATCGCGCCCGGCACGCCGAACCCGAACGTGTTGCCGTCCGGCTCGGCGCGCACGGTGGCGTCCACGCCGATGGTGCCGCTGGCGCCTGCCTTGTTCTCGATGACGATGGTCTGGCCCAGCCGCTTGCCCAGCGCGGGCGCCAGCAGGCGGGCCAGGTTGTCGACCGAGCCGCCTGGCGGGTATGGCACGATCAAGCGGATGGGCTGACTGGGCCAGGGCTGCGCGGCCTGGGCCACGGGCGCCATCGTTGCGGCCAGTAATACCGCGGCCACCGTCAATGCGGGTGCGTTTTTCATTGTCTCTCTCTCCTGATGGCGCCTAGTCGTGCCGGCGCGATGTTGTTATGCGCCGTCCAGGCCCAGGACCTGTTTGGCGTAGATGTTGCGTTGAATCTCGTTGGTGCCGCTGAAGATGGTGGCGGCCAGCGCGTTGATGTAGGGCGCCAGCGCTTGTACGCCGCCAATCCCATTCCCATCGCCATGCCCATCGCCATCGCCGTAGCCCAGGCGCATGTCGGCGCCGCCGTATTCCTCGGCAATCTGGATCAGCAGCGCGCCCAGCCTCTCATGGGTTTCAGTGGCCCAGATCTTCAGCAGCGACAGCGTGGGCGGCAGCGGCCGTCCGGCCCGCGCCATATCGGCAAACACGCGGTACATGGCGGTCAGGTCGGCGCTGTCCATCCGCAGTTCAGCCAGGCGATCCGTGAAAGCCGGGTCGGACAACAAACCGCGTTGCCGCGCGATGCTGAAGATCTGTTGCAGTGCGTGGCTGGCGTGTTTCGGGCTGCCTGAAAACAAGCGTTCAAAGCCCAGCAGCGCCTTGGCGATACCCCAGCCCGCGTTCAGTTCACCCACGACATTGGCGCGCGGCACACGCACCTGATCGAAGAAAACTTCGCAAAATTCTTCGTGCCCGGACAGCGTGCGGATGGGGCGGCGGCTGATGCCGGGGCTGGCCAGGTCCACCAGCAGGAAGCTGATGCCCGCCTGCTTCTTCACCGTCTTGTCGGTGCGCACCAGCATGAACATGTGCGTGGCGTCCTGCGCCAGCGTCGACCATGTCTTTTGCCCGGTCACGATCAGGTCGTCGCCATCGATCACGGCTTCGCATCGCAACGCCGCCAGGTCCGAGCCCGCGTTGGGTTCGGAATAGCCCTGCGCCCACACGGCCTGGCCCGACAGGATGCCCGGCAGGAAGCGCGCGCGTTGTTCTTCGGTGCCGTAGCGGATCAGGATGGGGCCCAGCATGACCAGGCCCTGGTCGGGCGCGCGCGCCACGCCATGGCGCTCGGCCTCTTCGATGAAAGCGATCTGCCGCGCGGGCGACAAGGCCATGCCGCCATGCTCGCGCGGCCACGACGGTGCAATCCAACCCTGGCGCGACAACGAGAAGTACCACGGCTTGATCTCATCCCAATGCAGCCGCCAAGGCACATGCCGCAGGTGCTGGGGATAATGCGCGTGTAAGAATCGGCGCAACAGCGCACGGAAGTCGGCTTCGGGCATGCCGTTCCAGTCGGCGTCGCGGGGAAATTCCGCCGGCGATGACGGCGCGGCGGTGTCGTCGGCCGGGGGCGCGGGCGCATCGGCCAGCGCGCCGTAGCGTTGACGATGCGCGGCGGCGTTGCCCAGCCACGCGGCCAGGTGCAAGGCGCTGCGAAAGGTCAGGCTGACGTCGCATTCCTCGGTGTAGCCAATGGCGCCGTGCAGCTGGATCGCCAGGCGCGTGGCGTCCAGGCCGGCCCGCGCCGCGCGGGCCTTCACGCGGCTGGCGGCGACCTTGCGGACGGTGACAGGGTCCGGGCCCGTTGCGTCGGCCAGTGTATTTAACGCGTCCTGCAAACTGCTGGCCGCCAGCTCCACCTGCATGGCCGCGTCCACCAGGCGGTGTTGCAGCGCCTGGAACGATGACAGCGGCTTGCCGAATTGCTGGCGCGTGTTCAGGTAGACCACCGTATCGGCCAGCACCTGCCGCGCCACGCCGATCAATTCGGCCGATTGCATCAGGCGTCCGTAATCCAAGGCATGGTCCACGGCGTCCAGGACTTCGTGCTGGGACAGCAGCGCGTCGGCCGGCACGATGGCCGATTCAATGCTCAGGTGGCACGCAGGCGTGCCGTCGGCGCGCGCATGGGGGCGCACGGTGACGCCGGTCGTGTCGGCGGCCAGGTAGAACAGCAGGGTGCCTGTTTCGCTATCGGCCGTTACCAGCCAGCCGTCCGCGGCGGCGTCGGCAATGACGTGGCGCTTTTCGCCGTTCAAGACATAGGCGCCTTCGCGCGGGGTGGCGCTGACGCCGAACACGCCCGCGGCCTCGCCGGCTTCCAGCTGGCCTTCGGTTTCTTGCCAGGCCAGCGCAATCATCCGCGTCCCGTCGCACACCGCTTGCAGCAGGGTGTCGCGCAAAGGCGAGCCAGGCAGCGGCGCGATGTTCGACAGCAAGGTTGCGCCCAGCACGCCCGCGCCTACCAGCGGTTCGGGCAATTGCGCGCGTCCGGCTTCTTCAATGACGGCGGCCATTGCGTGCCAGCCCAGTCCCAGCCCGCCCAAGGTATCCGGCACGCTCATGCCAAGCCAGCCGGCGTCGGCAATCTGGCGCCAGTAGGCGCGATCGACGCCGCTTGCCGAGCGCTTGCGCTGGCGCTGGTCGCGGCGCGACAGAAAGTCACGCGCGCTGTCGCGTATCTCTTCGATCAAGGCAGGGTCCACGCTGCTCATACGATGCCCTCGGCGTGCAGACGCGCGATCTCTTCGTCGGACAGGCCCAGTTCGGCGCGCAGCACATCGGCGGTGTGTTCGCCCAGCAGGGGCGGGGGCAGCCCGGATGTGATTGGCGTCTTGGAAAAATGGATGGGGTTGTTGATGACGGGCATGTCGCCCAGTTCAGGATGCGCGATGCGGCCCAGCACCTGGCGGTGCCGCACCTGCGGGTCTTCGAATACCTGGTCCATCGTGTAGATCGGGCCGCAGGGCACGTTGGCCGAGGCCAGCGCGTCGTTCCATTCGCCGACGGTGCGAGCCTGCATGGCCGGCTCGATCAGGCGCGACAACTCGGCTTGCGCGGCGGCGCGTTTGGGGTTGCTGGTAAAGCGCGCGTCCTCGGCCAGCGCGGGCAGTCCGATCACCGCGCAGAAGGCGCGAAACTGCGTGTCGTTGCCCACCGCCACCATCAAGTGGCCATCGCGGCAGGCAAACGCGCGAAAGGGCGCAGTGATCTGTGAGGCCGACCCCATGCGCGCGGGCACCTGGCCGCTGGCCAGATAGTTCATGCCGATGTGCGACATGGCGGCAATCTGCGCATCCAGCAACGCCAGGTCGATATGCTGGCCTACGCCGGAGATCTGGTCCCGATGGTGCAGCGCCGCCAGTATGGCCGCCACCGCGTAAAAGCCCGCCGTGATGTCCGACACGGAATACCCCGCCTTGACCGGCCCCGCGCCGGGTTCGCCATCGGGCACCCCGGTCACGCTCATCAGCCCGCTCATCGATTGAAAGATCGGGTCGTAGCCGGGCAGATGGCTGTATGGGCCGGATTGCCCGAAGCCGGTGATCGAGCAAATCACCAGCCGGGGGTTGACCTTGGACAGCGCGTCGTGATCCAGCCCGTAGCGGCGCAGGTCGCCCGCCTTGAAGTTCTCGATGACGATGTCGGCGCGCTGGGCAAGCCGGCGAACCAGCGCCTGGCCATCGGGCTTGGAGATGTCGATGGTCAGCGATTTCTTGCCCCGGTTCATCGCCACAAACGACGAGGTCTGCCGGCTGGGTTCGCCATGGCGATCCGGCATTGGATAGCCCTGGTGCCGGACGTCGTCGCCCCGGCCCGGGCGTTCCACCTTGATGACGTCGGCGCCAAAGTCGGCCAGCATCTGCGCGGCCCACGGGCCGGAGAACACGCGGCTTAAATCCAGGACTTTTACGCCCTCTAATGCACGGCTCATCGGTCTTCCCCTTATTTGCCCTGGAACACCGGTGCGCGCTTTTCCAGGAAGGCGCGGCGCGCTTCCTGGGCGTCTTCGGTCTTGCCGATGGCGGCGGTCATGTCCTGTTCGTAGCGGTAGCCGTCGCGCAGGCTCATGTCTTCGATGGCGTTCAGCGTCTGCTTGGCAAGCACGGTGGCCAAGGGGCTCTTGGACGCCAGCTCGCGCGCCAGTTCCAGGGCGCGGTCCATCAAGGCGTCGGCGGGCACGGACGCTTCGACGATGCCCAGGCGATAGAGTTCGTCGCCGTCCACGCGCAAGCCGGTCAGCATCATGCGGCGCAAGCGGGAATGGCCGAACAGCCGCATGCCATGGCGTCCACCGCCCAGCAGGCCGACGTTGATTTCGGGCAGCCCGACCACGGCCGTCGATGCCGCCAGCAGGATGTCGCATGAGGCCACGATGGCCAGCCCGGCGCCCAGCGCCGCGCCGTTGATGGCGCCGATGACGGGCTTGGCGCATTCGCGAATGGCATGAAAGCACTCGCGGGTGCGGCGTGAATGCTGCGGCAGGTCGCCCGGACCCTTGATGGTGGCGGCGCGGTTCTTCAGGTCCGCGCCGGCGCAAAATATCTTGCCTTGCCCGGACAACACCACGGCGCGCACCTCGGGCGTTTCCGAGATGCGGTCCAGCACCCAGGACAGCTCGTTCATCATGTCGGTGCTTAGCGCGTTCACCGGCGGATTGGCCAGCAGGATGACGGCCACGCCGTCCTCAAGCGTGACGTCCAGCGCGGTGTAGGGGCCGGGCAAGTTTTCGGGCATGGTCATGTCCGTGTCTCCGTCTTGTTCAAATGATCTTGCGCTGGCGCAGGTCGGCAATTTGCTGTGCGCTCATGCCCAGTTCTGCAAGCACTTCGGCGGTGTGCTGCCCCAGCAGCGGCGGTGCGCGGTCGGCGCGCAGGTCCGCCGTGGCGAAGCGCAGGGGGTTCATCACTTGCGGCACGCTCTTGGCGGTGGGGTGCGGCAGGCGGCGCAACATGGCGCGGTGCGCCACCTGCGGGTCGTCGAACACTTCAGGCACGGTGTTGATCGACCCGGCCGGCACGCCGGCGGTCTTCAGCGCCGCCAGCCAGTGCGCGCGCGGCTGCGTGAGGAAGATGGCGTCCAGGATCGGGTCCAGCGTGTCTTGATTCGTCACGCGCTGGCTGTTGGTGATGTAGCGGGGGTCTTGCGCCAGTTCAGGCTTGCCCAGCAGGCGGCACAGCGCGGCGAATTGCGCGTCGTTGCCCACGACGATGACGATGTCGCCGTCGGCGCAGACAAAGGTGCGTTGCGGTTGGATGTTCGGATGCGCGGTGCCGGTGCGGCGCGGCACGCGGTTGCCCAGCAAGAAGTTCATTGCCTGGTTGGCCAGCAAGCCAACCTGCACGTCCAGCATGGCGACGTCGATGTATTCGCCCTGGCCCGTCTGCGAGCGCCGCAGCAGCGCGGCCACGATGCCCAGCGCGGCGTAGACGCCGGTGGTCAGGTCCACGATGGGCACGCCGACCTTTTGCGGGCCGCCGCCGGGCTTGTCGTCGCGTTCGCCGGTGACGCTCATCAGGCCACCCATGGCCTGGATCAGGAAGTCGTACGCGGGCTCGGCGGCGCGCGGGCCGGTCTGCCCGAAGCCGGTGACCGAGCAATACACCAGGCGCGGGTTGATCTTGGCCAGCGAGTCGTAGTCCAGTCCCATGCGCGCCAGCGTGCCGACCTTGTAGTTCTCCAGCACCACGTCCGCGTCGCGGCACAGATCCTTGACCAGCGCCTGCCCTTCAGGCGTCTGCAAGTCCAGCGTGATGGATCGCTTGCCCCGGTTGGTGGCGATGAAGTAGGCGCCGTCGGTGGTGTCCTGACCGTGTTCGTCTTTCAGGAAGGGCGGGCCCCAGGACCGGGTGTCGTCACCCAGGCCCGGCCGCTCGACCTTGATGACGTCGGCGCCCAGATCGGCCAGGATCTGGCTGGCCCAGGGGCCGGCCAGAATGCGGCTCAGGTCCAGCACTTTCACGTTTGATAACAGCGGCTGCAAAGCCTTCTCCTTGACTCCTGTGATGTGCAGGTAGTCTAGGATTTCCGGCTTGCGGCGGGATGCACCCGGGGCACAAAGCTGTTATGCGTTTTGGCACCGACCCGCTCGGAAGAGCGAGGGGGCGCGGCACGGAGGAGGGCACTGCGGCGGGCACTGCGGAGGGCACTGCGGCGGGCACTGCGGCGGGCACGGAGGCGCGCCGTGGGCCGCAGTGAAGCGGGGAAGGAAATTGGTCAGCGGCCCGTGTCGGGGTAGTCCGGGCCGGCGTCGTGAAAGCCGCCGCTGCTGTAGGGATTGACGGCGCCGGGGTGCGGCGGGCCGCCTGGGCTGTTGGTACAAGCGCTTACCAAAGCGGAGAGGGCAAGCGTGGTCAGCAAGGCTATCAACGTCGATTTCATGGTGGTCTCCTGCGGCTGCCCCAGAGCAGGCGCGTGATCGTGATGCGCAGCGTGTGCAGGAGATTATAGGCGTCGCTTAATTGTCCAGCGTGGGGGCCAGCAGCGCGAAAACCTTGGCCTGGTTGCCGGCGCCGGCAAACAATTCGGCCAGCGATACGCCATTGCGCGGGTTCAGCGTCAGGGTGATCGAACGCTTGTCGCCGCTGGCGAAATTGGCGATGGCCTTGCAGGCGTCTTCGTTGTCTTTGAAGCCGGCTAGCGTCTTCTGGTCAAAACAACGCTTCTTGCCGTCATCGACGAATTTTTCGAATTGCTTGGCGCGCTGCTTTTCCGGATCGCCGTCGCCCGGAACGGGCGTGAGGTTATAGCGCTTGAAGAGTTCGACGCTGCGCTTGACGTAGCCGTCGTCCTTGATGGAAAGGCTGCCGCTTTGAATGCGCACTTGCGCCAGCGGGGCCAGCGCGCGGTCGATGCGGCCCATGCCGAATATGCCCATCATGCCCACGGCGGCCAGGCCCGAGCCGTCTTCGGCCATCGCGACGGCACCATTGACGCGTTCCAGGCTCAGTGACAAGTCGGCGTTCAGCGCGTCGGGTTGTTCCAGGTTCAACTGGATCTCGGCGTTGTCGTCGTCGCGTTGGTAGTCCCAGCGCACGCGCAGGTTGGCGGGCGGCAGGTTCAACTTGCCGGCCTGGCGCGCCAGATCCGTCTGGCTAAGGACGCTGGAGCCGTTGGGCAAGGCCGCGCCTTCAATCGTCACGTCGCCGCTGCGGCGGTCGTCGGTGTTGCGCAGGCCGCTGATCTTCACGGTGTCGATCAGGGCCACGGGCGCTGCCGCCGGGCCGATGGACACCTGCTTCAGCTTGGCCGACCCGAAGGGCGACGCCGAAATGCTCTGCCAACGCACGTTGTCGCGTTGGCCGGTCTTGTCCAGCAAGGCCACGATTTCGTCTTCGGCCTTGCCCGAGGCGTACGCGCCCAGGCCCCACCAGGCGCAGGCCAGCACCACCACCACACCGCCTGCGATCAGGCCATTCTTTTGTTTGATCATTGCTTGCTCGTCTGGCGATTAGGGTTGGGACGCTTGATCGATGACTGCCTGGGCTTGTTCGGGCGTCCAGTCGGGCAGGCCCAACATCATCCGCGCACCCACCAGGGGATCGTTCAAGTCGGCGCAGCCTTCTTTCTGGCACGCCACGGATGCGCCGGGAGTCAACGCCAGCAGCGTCAGCGGCAAGCCTTTGTCGTCTTGGCGCGCGGGGTCCAGCGACAGTTCGCCGGGCGCCAGATACCAACCTTCCTTCATGGCCTTCTGGCCGGGCAGGCGGATTTCGTACGGCCAGTCAGCCATGGCGTCGTTACCGTCGTGGTCGTCTACGTGGATGACCATGCGCACGCCGGCCTTGCGGCCCGCCATCAGCGCGCGGTAGTCGCCGCCGGTCATCACGTCGTAACGCACGTCGCGCTGCATGCGGCCCAGGATGCCCTTGGGGTCGCTCTTTGCCTGCTCGACCAGGTTTTGATATTGGCGCAGGTTGTCGCGTTCCTTGTTGGCCAGGCGCATCAGTTCTTCGCGCTTTTTACGTGCCAGCAGTTCGTCACGCTTGAACAGGTAGTTCTGCGCGTATTGCAGGTTGTAGCGCCATTCGCCGCGCGGCTTGCCGGTGCGCCAGTCGGTCGGGCGGTCGGCGGTGATCATGTAGAGCAGGTGCTCGACTTTGTCGCCGATGGCGCCTTGTTCGAAATCGTCCGAGAACACGATGCGGATGTTGCCGGCATCAGGCAGGGCGGTGCGTTCCAGCACACGCAGTGCGCTGTCGACGGCGACTTTGATGTTGGCGGCATTGCGGAAGACATCGGCGCTTTCGGTCACGACGTCGACGCGGTTGGGGCGCCAGACGTCCAGGCCGTTGCCGTAGGACAAGCGGTCGCCGCGCAGCAGGTAGTGCGAGCGGGTGGCCGGGTCGCTGTCCAGGTGGAACCACAGCGTGCCGTCGGCGTTGGCATGGGTCAGGCGGGCGGCGGCGACAGGCGCGGTGAAGGGAAACCCGGACATCAGCCAGACGTCGCTGCTTTGCGCGATGCGCGCGCCGTCCGAGCGTTCCAGCCGCAGCCGGCCCTTGCCGGTGGCGTAGCCGTCGGGGCCGCAGGACAGGCCGTCGGTTTTCAGCGAGATGTATTGCGCGTTGTCGCCCAGGCGGAACGTCGAAACGACCTTGCAGCCGTTCTGGTCGGACAGCGTCTGGAGTAGCGGGTTACCCGCCAGCGCGGCGGCGGGCAACGGCGGCGTCCAGCCGTTGACGGCGAACGCGGTTTGTACGGGAGCGGCGGGGGCGGCCGGAGCAACAGCATCGGGTGCAGGGGCGGCGGGTGCAGGGGCGGCGGGTGCTGCGGCAGCCGGTGCTGCGGCAGCCGGTGCAACAGCGTTGGGGGCAGCAGCGGCCGGTGCCACTGCGGCTGCGGGTTC
>NZ_JBLVOL010000004.1:0-66547 GCF_053543755.1 Achromobacter semiaridum
GGCGGCGAGGCGGCGCGGCGGCGCGCTAGCCGAGGGCCGCCATCCTTACCGACCTACTTTCCCTTCTGCGCCGGCGCGGTCGGCGGCTTGCGCATCTGTTCCAGCAACGGCCCGCACGCGTTTTCGTCGTTGGTGCTGGGCGCGATCAAGGCCAGCAACCCGGCGGCCGGGGTCAGCAACACGCCCAACGCCACCATGCCCGCGCCGCGCGCGGCCAGCGGACCGACGTGCACGCCGACATCGGGGTCGCCGAACGTACCGCGCACGTACAAGGGCGAACGCAGCGAAAAGATGCGGAAGCCCTTGCTGTCGGGCGTGACGTCCATATCCATTTTTTCGTTCTTGAAATCGGCGGTGCCGGTGATGGTGATCAGGGCGTTTTCAGTGTCAAACACAAAGACGCGCGGCGTCATCACGCCATTCTTCATGGCAAGGTCGGCGGCGCCGCAATTGATCTTGACCTCGTCATCGCCAAACAGCTTGGACACGACGTAGTTGCCGACGTTCAGGCCGGCGATCTCCATCAGGCTGCGGCTGATGACGCCATCGTTGACCAGCATTTTGATGTCGCCGGTGGACGTGCCCAGCAGCGCCGCCACGGAGTTGCCGGTGCCGCTGACGGCAAGATCTCCGTTCAGTTCGCCCAGCGTCTTTTGCATGGCTTCGGTGGCGGGGAACAACTGCTTGAGTCGCAGGCGACGCGCATGCAGGTCCACGCGGCCGGCCATGGTCTCGTGGGCGCCGTCCAGATTGATGGTGCCGTTGATGTTGCCGCCCGCGATACCGAACTTGAAGGGGTCCAGCGTCAGCTTGCCGTCCTGCAAGACCACATGCACCGACAGGTCCGACAAGGGCAGCTTGCTGTCGTGGATGATGCGACCGGCGTCCAGCGAGACATCGGCATCCATGTCGCGCCAGCGGTCAGTGCGAAACGCCTGCGTGGGCAGCACCTTGCCGCCTTTGGGCTTGGCCGGCGCGTCCTTGGTCTTGTCGGCGGGGGCGGCGGCGGTGCCGTCTGCCGGCACCCCGATTAGCGGACCCAGGTCGACCATGCGCAATTGCTTGGACGACAACTTGCCCGTCAGCTTGGGCCGAGGCGCGCCCAGGGCAAAGGTGATGTCGCCATGCAGGTCGCTATTGCCGACCTTGCCGTTGAAATCCTTGTAGTCAAAGACGGCGCCGCCGGGGTTTTGCAGCTTGGCCACCAAGTGCCCGTCCGTGGAATACGGCGGCGTGTCCGGCAAGGTCACGCCGGTCAGGGGGTACAACTGCGCCATCGATGCACCGGCCAGCTTCAGGCGCAAGTCCAGCGCGCCCAGGTTGGCGGGGTCGGTCACGGTGCCGGTGATCGACGCCTTGGTGCCGCCCACGGCCACATCCGCCTGGACCGGGAAGGGTTGCTTGGGGTCTTGCAGCGCAAGCATGCCGCCAACCTTGCCTTCGCCCTTGGTGTTCAGACCTTTGTATTTGCCGTCGACCTTCCAGCCAAAGACGTAGTCGCGCGGCGCCGGAGCCTGGCCGTCCCGCGGCACGACGGCGGCGCCCGCCACATCGGCGAACGGCACGGGCTTGCCCAGCGGATCGACCAGCACCGTCAGGTCGGCCTTAAGCGTTTCGTCGACGAAGCCGACGCGGCCCTTGTCAAAACCGATCTCGTTGATGTCCAACACCCACGGCGACGGCTCGCCGGATTCGGGCAGCGTGAACACCCAGTTCGCGCGGCCATCGGCCAGCCGTTGCAAATCGGCGGCCGGCTCGGTCAGCTGGATTCTGCGGATGACGACGCGCTGGCGCAGCAACGGCAAAGGCGCCAGGCTGAATTCGCCGCGCTTGAGGGTGGCGAAATATGGGGCCTTTGCCCAGGGCGCGTTGCCGATCGAAATATCGTTGGCCACCACGTGAGGCCACGGCACCCAGGCCCGCCAACCGCCCTCGTCCTGTTCACGCTGCCACTTGACGCTTAGATCGCCATTGATGGCAAATGGCCGGCCGATGGCGGCGCTGGCGCGTTCGTTGATCATGGGCTTGGCGCGGTTCCAGTCAAAGGTGGCGATCACCACCACCAATACCAGCACGATCAGGGCCAGTGCCCCTACAATCCCGATCGCTATTTTTCTTGTTCGCGTCATGGCATTCATCCTTGGCGTTATGGCCGGCCCGTCACTGCCGACCCTATTTACCAACAAGGGTATCGCGGCCTGGGGGAAGGGTTAAGCTTGCCGGCCCCATAATGTGTGCGGATCTTTCCAAGCGGCGGCGCTACATGCCGGACGACATGGCGGTTGTCGCCTTGCCTGACGCAGCATGCGGCGTGCCCGGCAAAGCTGAAGCACAATAAGGCCCGTTACAAAGCGAAATAGCCGAATCCGTGACCGGCGTGGCCGGGCGCGCGGATTCGCTGAATTTTCCACGCGGCCGCTGATCCAATGCCCGCAAGATTTGTTTCGGCCCACCGGGCCGGATGCAGAACAACCTGGAGGCCCAATGCGGCATTCAACCCTGATTTTCGTAGTGGCGGCATTTGCGCTGCTGACGTTAAGCCGCTTGACGCTGGCCGCCTGGCAATGGCCGCGCGTGCGCAATGCCGGTGGCCTGGTCCCCTTGTTGCTGGGCGGTTTGCGCATCGACGCGCATCAGATCGCCGTGCTGGCCGCGCTGCCGGCGGTGCTGTCGCCTTTCTTTGGCCACTTTCCGATTGCCGCTTCGCTTGCCGGGTATTGGTACCTGGTGGCCTTCATGCTGCTGGCCTTTCTGGAAGTGGCCTCGCCGCCCTTCATCCTGGAATACGATTCCCGGCCCAACCGCCTGTTCGTGGAATACCTGAAGCACCCGCGCGAAGTCTCGGGCATGCTGTGGCGCGGCTACAAGCTGGTGCTGCTGGGCGCCTTTGCCGCCCTGGCGCTGATCGGCTGGGGCGCGTTCGCCCTGTTCGGACACGCCCGGGCCGACGCGGCGCTGACCTGGTGGCAGATGCCGATTGCCAGCGTGGTGATCCTGGCGGTGGTGATCCTGGCCATACGCGGCACGCTGGGCCATCGCCCGATCAACCCGTCGTCGGTGGCCTACTGCTCGGACGGCCTGCTGAACACGCTGGCGCTCAATTCGCTCTACAACGTGTTCTACGCCGTCTACAGCATGAAGAACGAAAAGTCCGCATCGGCGGTGTACGGCGGCATGGACGATGACCAGATGCACGACCTGGTGCTGGCGCAAGCCGGCCTGCCCAACCCGCCCGCCAATCCCGACTACCCCAGCCTGCATCGCCAACCCGCCACGCGCAAGACGGCGCGGCCGCTGAATCTGGTGATCATTCTTGAAGAGAGCCTGGGCGCGCAGTACAGCGCGGGCCTGGGCGGCGCCAACCTGACGCCGGAACTGGATGCGCTGGCGCGCGAGGCCTGGGCGTTTACGCGGGCCTATGCCACGGGCACGCGCTCGGTGCGCGGGCTGGAAGCCGTGGTGACGGGCTTTTTGCCCACCCCGGCCCAGGCCGTCTTGAAGCTGCCCCGCTCGCAGCGCGGTTTTTTCTCGCTGGCTGACCTGCTGGGCCGCCATGGCTACCATTCGCGCTTCATCTACGGCGGCGAATCGCACTTTGACAATATGAAGGGCTTTTTCCTGGGCAACGGCTTCAAGCAGATCGTTGACCGCGCCGACTTCGTCGACCCCGCGTTCGTCGGCACCTGGGGCGCGTCGGACGAAGACATGTTCAATCAGCTTGACCGCCTGCTGCGCGAAGACGGCGACAAGCCCACCTTCACGCTGGCGTTCAGCGTATCGAACCACACCCCTTGGGAATACCCCGCCGGCCGGATCCAGACAGAAGGCAACCCCGCCACCGTGGAAAACACGGTGCGCTATGCGGATTGGGCGCTGGGCCGCTTCTTTGAACGCGCCAAGGCGTCGCCGTACTGGGAGAACACCGTGTTCCTGGTGGCGGCCGACCACGATTCACGCGTATTCGGTGCCAGCCTGGTGCCCGTGCGCCACTTCCATATTCCGGCGGTGATCCTGGGCGCCGGCGTCGAGGCACGCCGCGACGACCGCCTGATCAGCCAGATCGACCTGCCGCCCACCCTGCTGTCGTTGATCGGCGTGGATACCGAACACCCGATGATCGGCCACGACCTCACGCGCAGCACGCCGGGCCGCGCGATCATGCAGTACGACAACACGTACGGGTATCTGAAGGAAAACGACCTGCTGGTGCTGGCGCCCAACAAGACGCCGGTGCAGTACCGCTACACCGCGCCTGAAGACTACGCGCCCGTTGCTCTGAACCCCGAGCTGGCCACCGAAGCACTGGCCCATGCGCTATGGCCCAGCTGGGCGTATCGCGAAGGCCGCTACAGCCTGCCCGGGCTGACGCCCGAAATGGCGGCCACGCCGGTGGACGCCGGCAAGCGCTGATCCCCGCGCCCCGGCGCGGATCAGCGTGGCCGCAGGAACCCCTTGCGCGCCTTGTCGCTGGGCGCATGGCAATGGCAGTCGGGGGTGTGGTCGTTGACCATGCCCACCGATTGCATGAAGGCGTAGACGGTGGTGGGCCCCACGAACTTCCAGCCCAGTTTTTTTAACGCCTTGGACAGCGCGATGGATTGCTCCGATGTCGACGCGCCCAGCGTCGAGGGCGACCCGTCGGGCGCTTCAAAGCGCCAGAAGAACGCGGCCAGTGACCCTTCCCGGTCGATCATCTCCAAGGCGCGCGCCGCGTTGTTGATCACGGCTTCGATCTTGCCCCGATGGCGCACGATGCCGGCATCGGCCAACAGCACCAGGATGTCTGTCTCGCCAAACTTCGCGACGCGAGCGGGGTCGAAGTCGGCGAAGGCGCGACGAAACGCCGCGCGCTTGTTCAGGATGGTGCGCCAGCTGAGGCCGGACTGAAAACCTTCAAGGCAAAGCTGTTCGAACAGCGCGCGATCATCCCCTTGCGGGCGGCCCCATTCGGTGTCGTGATAGGCCATGTATTCGGCGGATGTATCCACCCAGCCGCAACGGGCCAGGCCGTCGGGGAAGTCGTTTTTGGCGTTCAAGGCAAAGCTCCAGGCTGCGGTCAGGTACAGATGCTAACGCAGCAACGTCCCCGAAAAAAGTCGTAGCAGCCGCGGTCTGAATCCAGCTACTATTTGCGCTCTGATCCCGTGCCGGCCCTGTCCGCGCGCGCCCCGGATCCCAAACGGGCTTGCACCAACAGCAAGCCCGTTTTGCGTCCATCCCGGGGTTGGGCAGGCTTGCCAAACTTCCCCCCCCTCTCTCATGTCGCTGCTAGAGACCGCTGTTCTGACGTTCGTGTCGCCCGCCATCCTGGCCGGTGACAAGGCCGATGCCAACCCTTGCCTGGACTGCGGCGCCTGTTGCTCGCACTTTCGGGTGTCGTTCTATTGCGGCGAGCTGGCGGGCGAAAACGGCGGCCACGTGCCGGTGGAATTGGTCACGCAGATGAGCCCGCTGCGCGCCTGCATGAAGGGCACCGAAATGGGAGGCGGCCGCTGCATTTCGCTGCGCGGCGAACTGGGCAAGCCCGGCATCCACTGCGCCATCTACGAAGACCGCCCCACGCCCTGCCGGGAATTCGATATCTGGATGCCCGATGGGTCGCCCAACCCGGACTGCCAACGTCTGCGCGCAGGCCTGGGGCTGGCACCCGTTGCGCCCCGCCCCGACGCGGAAAACGACCCGCAAGGCCCGATGCATCCGGATCAACCCGCCGCGGCGTAGCAACGCATCCGCCGCACGGTCAATGCGGTTGCAGCCCCGCCAGATAACGCGTGGGCGTCATGCCGAAAGCCGCCCGAAAACTGCCGATGAAGGCGCTGGTGCTTTCGTAGCCCACCGACAAGGCCGCCTGCGTTACCGAGCCGCCCCGGCACAGCATTTCCAGTGCGCGCAGCAGGCGCGCCTGCTGCCGCCACTGCCCCAGCGTGACGCCAGTTTCTTGTCGGAACCTGCGCATCAAGGTGCGCGACGACATGTTCAGCCGCTGCGCCCATTCGTCGATGCCCGCCATGTCGTCAGGCGTATCCAGCAGCGTGTTGGCCAGGTCCTGCAGACGCGGGTCAACGGGCATCGGCAACAGTTGCGGCGTATGCGCGCGCGAGTCCAGTTCGTGCAACAGCACGTCAAACAACTGAGTCTGATAGGCGTCGGACATCTCGCCCGGCTGGCTGGCGCTGAACCGGTCAACCAGCGCTTCGATAAGTTTGGATGACGGCCATGACCGGCAGTGCGCCGGCAACCGGTGGCAGATGTCGGGCCGCACGTAAAGGAACGTGCCGCGCGCATCGCCGAACCAGCGCGCCCCGTGCGGCGTGCCCGGGGGAATCCAGCCCAGGCTGCCCGGCATCACCGTCCAGACCTGCGAGCCGGCCTGAACCACCACCAGGCCTTCGTGCACCAGCGTCAGCATGCCTTCGTCATGCACGTGCAAAGGCACGGCGATGCCCTTGGACTCGCGCCGCCCTTGCACGCTGAACGACGTCAGCGGCGTGTCGGGGCGCGCGTTGGCGATGGCCATGTGAAGCATGGTTGGCAACTTTGAGCTACAGGTTGACGGGTTCCCGTTAGCGGGCGAAGTTGAAAATGTACATCATTCTCATCAGTCGGGCATCAGCCCCCCGAAGGAGAAAACGATGGACACTACCCGGCTGCGCGACGCCGGCATCAAAGCCACCTTCCCGCGTCTGAAGATTCTTGATCTGTTTTATCAGCACGCCGGGCAACACATGAGCGCGGCAGACGTCTACCGCAATCTGATCTCGGACCGCAGCAGCATCGGCCTGGCCACGGTGTATCGCGTGATCACGCAACTTGAAGACGCCGGCCTGCTCAAACGCACTCAGCTCGACGCGCACAACACCGTGTTCGAGCTTAACGACAAAGGGCACCACGACCATCTGGTCTGCAAGCACTGCGGACAGATCCTGGAATCCAGCGATCCCGCCATGGCGCAACTGGTGCGCAAGATCGCCAAGCGCAGCGGTTTCCTGCTGGACTCCTACAGCCTGGTGCTCTACGGCAGTTGCGGCTGCAAAGCCGCCGCGCCGATCGCCCACGGAGAATTCGAATGAACCGCGACCATTTTTTCTTTCATGATCTATCGCGCTTTCCCATCGTGACCGCCAAGCACGGCGGCGCCCCCGACGGCTATTCGGCCAGCTGGATACGCGAGATGGAAATGCTGGTGGACAACCCGCAGAGCTTCGTCATGGTCATGCCCGACATGCGTATGGAAGCGGGCCACGACGACCGCAAGGCCATGATCGATTGGCAGACGCGCAACATGCAACGCCTGAAGGCACGTTGCCGCGCCTTTATTGCGGTTGAACGGGAACCGGACGCGCTGGACCGCATCCGCAAGCGCGGCGAGAAAATGGCGCGTGCGTTCGGCATGCCGTTCCTGGCGGTGGCCACCAGCGCCGAAGCCCTGCAATGCGCGCGAGAACTGCTTGGCCACAGCGGCCCCGGTGGATTCGTCGTGGATTGAATTTGCGTGTGATGCCGTAGTACCTGCGCGCCTTCGGGCGCGTTTTGCATTTGTGGCGCTACGCAAAAACGCGGCGGTTGCCGAAATTCGAATGCAATATTGATTATTTTGCGATTGTGGCAAAAGGTGTTGCTGGCATAAATTCCGTGTTTGGCACTTCCGCTGGTCCCTGCCCGCCGGGACTTGCGTGCGACGGCCGTTTCCGATGCCATCCGCCCCGCGCGCCATTTTTGCGGCTGCCAACCGCTTGGACTCGACATTGAGATTTACGGCATCCACGTCAATGAAGCGATTCCACTTCGATAGCACCGCGCTTCGTTATTTTCTTACCGTCGTCGACACCGGGTCCGTCAATGGCGCCGCCGCGCGGCTGAACGTTGTGAGCTCGGCGGTCAGCCGGCAGATCGCGGGGCTGGAACAGCGCCTGCAAAACCAGCTGTTTGAACGCCATCCGAAAGGCATGCGCGTGACCGAGGTAGGCCGCATTCTGGCGGACCACGCACGGCGCGTGGAAGCCGATGCCGCACGCACATACGCCGAGATCGGCGGCCAGAACGGGCGTTACACGCAAACCGTGAAGATCGCCGGCGCCCATGGCATTGCGGCGCGCGAGCTGCCGCCCAAATTCGCCGCATTCCAGGCAGAGCACCCATCGGTGCGCTTTAACCTGACCGTGCTGGACGCCGGCCTGGTGACCGAAAGGGTGCGCTCGGCCCAGGCCGACATCGGCGTCACGTACAGCCACGCGGCCGAACAGGACATTGCCGTCATCTGTGCACGGCCGGCTGAGATCGTGGCCGTGATGCGGCCCGGCCATCCCCTGGCCGCCCATGGCTCGTTGCATTTGACGCAGTTGTCGGGCTATCCGCTGGCGCTGCCCGAGGGCGGCAGCGCGTTGCGTCGGCTGCTGGACATGGCCTCAAGCCTGTACAACACGACCCTGTCGCCCGCCTTCACCTCCAACCATCCCGATGCGGTCTACCACTATGTGCAGACGGGCAACGCGGTGACCTTGTGCGCCCGCTTGACCGCCGCCGCCCAGCTGACGGCCGGCACATTGGTTTGCCGGCCAGTCGAAGACGCCCTGTTGAATGGCGGCCAGATCCAGATCCAGACCCACGTATCGCGCCCGCTGCCCGACGCGGCCCAGCGGTTTTTGCGCTATCTGCGCAGCGACACCGAAGGGTTGTTCTAGGCGCGGGCGCGCCACCGCCTGCTGCGTTGCCGAAACGACAACGGGGCGCTGAGAAATGATCAATTGTTAAATTTGTAATCTAAATTTACAGTCGTCGCGGGTTTATCACTTGATCTTGGCGGCGGGCCTCGCACCGACCGCCTTCGCTGGAGTCTCGCGCATGCTTAAGAACCTGAAAATTCGGACCGGGCTGCTGTCCGTCCTTACGCTGTTCGTCCTGGCGCTGGCCGCCGCAACCGGCATGGGCTGGTCGTTCGCCAAAGTGGCGGATGAAGCGGTCGACAACCTGAATCTGGTGTCCACCGAGCAGACCCGCCCGCTCTACGAGACCCAAGTCCTGCTGTTGCGCACCCGCATCACGCTGGTGGCCGCCTATCTGGACGTGCAGGCCGGGCGCACCGCCCAGGCGCAGGCCAGCGTCGAGCAGGCAAGCAAGTTCCTGGCTAGCGCGCGCAAGCGCTACGCCGTGTTCCAGACGGTACCCAAGCTGACGGAAGCCGCCCGCAAAATGACGGCGGACATGGATGGCGTATTCGACGCCTATGTCCGTAGCATCGATGCCCTGGGCGATGCGTTGCAGAAGCAATCCGCCGAAGGCTACGGCGCGGCGGTGGCCGAGGCCCGCGTCGCGGACGCCCGCTTCGAAGAGCGGCTTGGCGCCATCCTGACCCACACCGAGCGGCGCGCCATGGAGATCAACGACGCGTCGGACCGACGCTATGTGCAGGCCGAAACCGCCGCCATCGTCATGTTGAGCCTGGCGTTGCTTCTTGCCATCGGTTGCTGGCGCTTCATCAGCCGCCAGGTGTTGTCCCCGTTGAAAGAGGCCGCGGTGCATTTCGACCGCATCGCCTCGGGCGACCTGACGCAGCGCGTCAACACCGGGGCCGACAACGAAATCGGCGTGTTGTTCTTGGCCTTGAAACGCATGCAGGAAAGCCTGACGCGCACCGTGGCCGAAGTGCGCCGCAGCGTGAACGAAATCAACACGGGCGCGGCCGAGATCGCGTCGGGCAACACCAATTTGTCTTCACGCACGGAAGAGCAGGCCGCGTCGCTGGAAGAAACGGCCGCCAGCATGGAAGAGCTGGCCACGGCGGTCAAGCAGAACACCGAACACGCCCACCAGGCCAACGCGCTGGCGGCGGAAAGCCGCGGGGTGGCGATGCGCGGCGGCGAAGCGGTGCACCAGGTGGTGGAAACCATGTCGCGCATTTCGGATAGCTCGCGCCGCATTGCCGAAATCGTTTCGGTCATCGACGGCATCGCGTTCCAGACCAATATCCTGGCACTGAACGCCGCCGTGGAAGCGGCCCGGGCCGGTGAGCAAGGCAAGGGTTTTGCGGTGGTGGCGGGCGAGGTGCGGTCGCTGGCTCAACGCAGCGCGCAGGCCGCGCGCGAGGTCAAGGACTTGATCGAACAGTCCACCACCAACGTGGACAGCGGCGCCGAACAGGTGCGCCAGGCGGGCGAGACGATGCAGGAAATCGTGTCGTCCGTGCAGCGCGTTACGCAGATCATGGCGGAAATCACCGAAGCGTCGACCGAACAATCGCAGGGCATCGACCAGATCAACCGCGCGGTCACACAGATGGACGACGTGACGCAGCAAAACGCCGCCTTGGTCGAGCAAGCCGCCGCTGCCGCGTCGTCGCTGGAAGACCAGGCTGAGCGGCTGGCTGCCACCGCCGCGTTCTTCAAGGTGCCGGCCGAAACCATTATCGACGTCACGCCGCAACCGGTCGCGTTACGCCACGGGCACGCGCACGCGCACGCGCACTAAGGCGGTTACCGCCGCCTCATGCAAATGGCGGATACCGCCCTGCCATACCCTCCATTTGTATGAGTATTTTTTCCCTAAGCCGTTTTCCGGTTTAAGACTTGCCGGCTGGTGGCCGTTGTTAAAGGCGTGGGCGCTGTTATCCATGTGGCGCCCTGCCCCCACCACAACGAGCCGCCCGCCCAATGAACCGCGCCCTTGCCTGCATTTTCTGCCATTCCACGCTGGCCCAGGGCGCGCCGTTGCTGGAAAAGAACGGCGCAGCCATCTGTAAGAGCTGCGTCGACCAATTCTCGGAACGCTTTTCCGAACGCGCCTGGGTCATGGCGGCTACGTTGGAAGAACAGCTGGACGTGCTGCTGGAAGAAAGCCGGCGCGCGTTGACGCAAAGCGAATCGCTTTCAGAACGCGCGCGCAGTTGCGGCGTAAGCCTGCATATGCTGTCTGGCGCATCGGCGCGCACGCCTTCCTGACGCAAAACGGGAATATCAAGACCGCCCAATTCTCATTCTGGGTGGCGCGGGATTATTCGGCTGCGCAACGCAGCGGATATCTGCAAGGGGTTATTCCGGGGACGCATGGCATTGGGATATATGGACGCTTATATCGGCCTTCCTTAGGGTATTGAAGCTGTCAGCTGTCCGTAAGATCGCCTGCGCACGTTGAAAAAACACCGTTGGGCCAATTATTCAAAATCTGAACGCCCCCAGCGTTTTGTTTTTTGTCGACATTATTCGACGTGCCGTCCTGCCCGATTTCCCTTTGTCTGTGAAATGGCCATCCAGCGTCAAGTGCCAAGCACTGCTACTAAGCACTGGTACTACGCATTGATTATTAAGCTTGCGCCATTTTGCCGTCGCCCATGTCATTACCGAAAAGCGAAAATGCCTTCCTACGAAATGAAAAAAAGGGCGATTTGTCTTGCCCTGCAATCACTTGGCCTTAGCGGCGCGTGGTCGTTAAGCCTGCTGGCCGCGACGCCTGCGCTGGCCCAGAACATCACGTGGACGGGCACGCACAACAGCGATTGGCAAGACGCGCAAAACTGGTCCACCGCGACGCTACCTGGCCCCGCCGGTTATTTATTCATCAATAGCGTGGCACCCCGCGCGCCGGTTATCAACAACAGCGCTGGGCAGGCTGGCGTATTGTTTCTTGGCGCAATCGGCGGCCCATCGTTGACGTTGATAAATGGCGGGACGTTAAACAGCGGCAGCGCCATCGTCGGCAATTCGAATAATGGTTTTACGGCCGGCACGTCCGAGCTTGAATCTGGCGCGGCCACGATCAGCGGTACCGGCTCGCAATGGAACGCCACCTTTTTGACCCTCGGTTTATACGGCGCGGGCACGTTGAACATTACAGCGGGCGGCAAAGCCGTCACGGCCAACACTGTGACGCTGGGCGCGCACGTTTCGTCCAACGGCACGCTGAGTATTTCGGGCGTGGGCAGCGCGTTGCAGGCTGGGCAGATTACCGTCAGCGACAAGGGCGCCGGCGTGTTGCGGATTTCGGATCACGGCACGGCGCAGGGTTCCTCCTTGCTGGTCGCCAATAGCGCTGGCTCGGTGGGTACCGTCGAGATCCTCGGCGCCGAAGCCTCACTACAGACCAGCGGCGGCATGACGATCGGCGGGCGCGGCACGGGCACCGTCACCATCACCGGCGGCGCGTCGGCCACATCGGCAGCCCGAACCTATTTGGGCTCATACGCCGGCGGTGTCGGCAAACTGGCGGTGTCCGGAGTCGGCAGCCGGTTCTCGTCCGTGAACGATATGGCCGTCGTTGGCATGGACGCAGGATCGAAAGGCGAACTGACGGCAACGGACGGCGCCCTGGTGGACACGTTTCAGATCGTGGCGGGATACAGCGCGGCAAGCGAAGGCACCATCGTCGCCGACGGCCCGCAAACCAAGGTCAGGACGACCAGCGCATTCCTGGTGGGCTATCAGGGCAATGGCACCGTCACCTTGTCCAACGGCGCCATTCTGGAAACGGCTAATCGCGTCCGGATCGGCGATGTGGCCGGCTCGACCGGCACCCTGAATATCGGCGCCGCCGCCGGCGATGCCGCCACGGCGCCCGGCGTGGTGCAAGCGGCGCTTGGCGTGCGCTTTGGCAATGGGACCGGCAAGCTGGTCTTCAACCACACCGGCACGGATTATGTCTTTGCCCCCGCAATCAATTCCTTGTCACCGGGAATGGGCACGATCGACGTGCTGGCGGGCACGACCGTCTTGACGGGCGATTCGGGCGCCTTCAGCGGGCAGACCCATGTGCAAGGCGGCGCGCTGACGGTGAACGGCATCCTGGGCGGCACGTTGAATGTGGCCGGTGGCGCGTCATTGCGCGGGGTTGGCCAGGTTGGCACGACCACGCTGCAAAGCGGCGCCATCCTGTCGCCCGGCAAGCTTGGCGGCGTGCTGACCGTGGCGGGCGACCTGACTTTCTCGCCAGGATCGGTCTACCAGGTGATGGCGGATTCGCAGTCGGCGGCAAGCAGCCGCGTGGTGGTCAGCGGGACGGCGAATCTGGCGGGGTCGGCCGTCCATATCGGGCCGGACGGCGGTTTCCAGACGCAGCGCGAATACACGATTCTTAGCGCCGGCACGATCAACGGGCGGTTCGACACCTTGTCGTCCAACTACGCTTTTCTGGACCCGGCGTTGCGTTATGACGCCCAGAATGTCGTGATGCAGCTTGGCCGCAAGCAGGTGCCCGTGGACCCTGGCACCCCGGAAATGCCGACCCGCCCCATCGCCTTTGCCGACGCGGCGCAAAGCGGCAATCAACGCGCCGTGGCCAACGCGCTGGACAGCCTGCCCGCCGGCAACCCCCTGCACGACTACATCCTGACGCTGCCGGAAGGCGCGACCAGCGCCGCGTTCAACAGCCTGTCCGGCGAGGCGCACGCCAGCGTCACGTCCAGCCTGACCGGCTTTAACAACACGGTGCGCACCGTGCCGCTGGCCTATCTGCGCGCCAATATGGGCGCGGGAATGCGGCCGGGCGCCCCCACCGCCCAGGCCGGCGGCACGCCCTTGGCGTCCGCCTTGCCTTCGTCGAACGCGCAGCCCGCCTGGGCGGAAGTGATCGGCAACTGGCAAACCTTGAAAGGCAACAGCGATACCGGGCAAGTTCGCCAGAAGACAGGCGGCGTGTTCGCCGGCGTGGACCATGCCCTGGGCGGCGGCTGGCGCCTGGGCGGCGCGCTGGGCTTTACCGACGCCGACATACGCGTTGACGACCGCTCGTCCAAAGCCGATGTCGCCGGGTACAGCGCAGCCGTGTTCGGCGGCAAAGTGTTTGAGGTGGGGCCGGGAAAGTTGAATCTGATGCTGGGCACGTCGTACACCTGGCACGACATATCCACCGAACGTCACGCCAGCGTGGCGGGCGCTACGCAAAAGCTGACGGCCGATTATGGCGCCAGCACAACGCAATTGTTCGCGGAACTGGGCTACGCCTTGCCCGTGTCGGAACACGTCAGCGTCGAGCCCTTTGCCGGCCTGGCATGGAGCGACACGCGCACCCGTGGCTTCTCGGAATCGGGTGGCTCAGCCGCGCTGCGTGGCCAAAGCGACAGCGCCACGCAAACCAGCAGCACGCTGGGCTTGCGCGCGCTGACGAACTTTACGGTGGGCCAAACCGAAGGCCGCCTGCAAGCGACCTTGGGCTGGCGGCATGCTTTTGGAGACGTGCAGCCCCAGTCCGTGATGTCTTTTGATGGCGGACAAGCCTTTACCGTGGCTGGCGCGCCCATCGCACGCAATGCCGCGCTGGCCGAGTTGGGCGTCGAAACCGCCGTCAGCAAAAACGCGACGATTGGTTTGACCTACAGCGGCCAATTCGGCGGCGGCAATCGTGAAAACGCGGGGTCGCTGCATATGACGTGGAGATATTGATCGCTGCGTTTTGTCTTTTAATAATAATCAATGTTTCAAAGTTCGCGTTTTATATAACAGGATGGTATCCGGCGTCTATTTATTAATACTGCGGTTGGTATCCAGCACGCAGGTATTTTGAATATGGATGGTATCTGTTAACAAGCGTTTTGTTATATAAAAGAACTGGTATAAATTGCGTCCTTTTTTTCGTTAACCCATTCGGTTCAATCATATTGGCCTGTTACGTAGCAATACGTTTAAAACAATCCAGCAATGTTTGTGCCGTGGATTATTAATCGAGACAAAGGACGCAGTTTTGATATACGGCACGAAGAAGTGGCTGACGGCGACACTGGCGCTGGGTACGACGTATTGCGGCGGCGTCATGGCCGCCGACTTGACGGTTTCGCCCGGTAATACGCAAGTGTTCGACGGGTCGGCCAATTACACGGGTGGCGTGGACGTCAACGGCGGTACGTTGGTAATCGGTGGCAATGGCGGTGGCGCGGGCGTCACGCTGGGCGGCAACGTCAACGCATCATCGAATGGCACGGTGGCGGGCTTCGGCACCGTCAATGGGGACTTGAACGTCTCGGGCGCGCGGGTTGCGCCGGGGTACGAAGTCGGCACGCCAACCGGCGTTTCCAACGGCAACCTGGTCGTCAACGGCAACCTGTCGATGAACAACAGCGTGTTTGCCTTCGAGACCGGCTACGCGGGCCTGCCCATCACCCAACCCGGCACGGGCGACAACATCACGGTCCGTGGCGACGCCGCCATCAACAACACGACGCTGAACGTCACGGTGAATACCTTGGGCGTGAACGCGGGCTATTACCGCATCTTGTCGTACGGCGGCAGCTTGTCGGGCAACGGACTGACGCTGGGCAGCGTCACCGGCGACTCGGCACCCGGGGCCACCATCCAGTCGCTGACGGGCGATAAGCAAATCAACCTTATCCTTGGCCCCAGCACAACCAATCTGTGGAACGGCAACGGCGCGGCATCCGCCACGCGCGCGGGCGGCGGCAACGGCACCTGGAGCGCCTCAAGCACCAACTGGAACAGCCCCGGCAACGCCACGGGCGCCCTGCCGGATGGCGGCTACGCGATTTTCACGGGCGCGGCCGGCACGGTTACCGTGGACGGCGGCGCGGGCCCCGTCCGCGTGTCCGGCATCCAGTTCGCCACCGACCGCTACCGCCTGCAAGGCGCGCCTATCACGCTGGTGGGCAACGGCGGCAACCCGCCGGCGATCGTCGTGGGCGATGGCACCTATGCCTCGGGCCAGTTCGTCGACATCATCGACAACCCCTTGCAGGGCACACAGGGCTTCGTCAAGACCGGCCCGGGCTCGGTCATCCTGACTGCCGACAGCAGCGGCTTGACCGGCCCCATCCTGATCGCGGACGGCGCGCTGGAAATCGACGGCAAGTTGAACGGGCCGGTGGATATCGGCCGCGAAGTCGTGCTGGCCGGGGTGGGTCAATTGGGCAGCACCACGCTTTACCCCACCGCCGTGGTGTCGCCGGGCAATGATGGATCGCCCATCGGCACGCTGACCATCAACGGCAACCTGAACTTTGGCCAGGACACGATCTATCGCGTGCACGCCGACCCGGCCAGCAGCGCCAGCGACCGCATCCACGTCACCGGCGTTGCCTACCTGGACGGCAGCGTCGCGCACGTGGGTCCGGACGGCAACTACGCGCCGCGCACCACGTACAACATCCTGACGGCGGATGGCGGCATCCAGGGTCGGTTCACAGGGGCGTCCAGCGGCTATGCGTTCCTGACGCCCACCCTGAGCTACGACGCCAAGAACGCCTTCATGACGCTGACGCGCAACGACGTGCCGATCGGCAGCGTGGGCAACACGGGCAACGAAAACAGCGTGGGCGGCGCACTGGACCAGGAAGCACCGGCCACGGGCGGTAACGGGTCCGCGTCGGCCGGCAATGGGTCTGCGTCGGCGGGTAGTGGATCGACGCCGGCAGGCAATGGTTCGGCGTCCACCGGCAATGGGTCGACGCCGGCCGGCAATGGCTCGACGTCCGCCGGTACTGGTTCGACGCCGGCCGGCAATGGTTCGACGTCCGCCGGTAGTGGCTCGGCGACAGCTGGCAATGGTTCGACGTCCGCCGGCAACGCGACGACCGCAACCGGTGATACCTCCACCTCCACTTCGTCGACGACGCCCCCCGCCACCGGCAACGGCGCCACACCGACCGCCCCCGGTTCCACGGTTGTCGCCAGCGGCAGCACATCCGGCAAAGCCACGGCCGCCAGCCAGGTAACCGACGCGGTGCTGGCCATGACGCCGGGCCAAGCGCGAGCGGCCCTGGCGATGCTGTCGGGCGAAGCCTACGCCAGCACCACCAGCATCCTGCAAAGCCAGTCGGATGCCGTGCGTACCCTGCCCCTTTCGCACCTGCGCGCCAACCTGGACGCACCCGCGATGGCGGGCCGGCCCACGGCGCAACTGGGATCGTCCACGTCCGACGCGCTGCCACAAAGCGGCGCCTACCCGGTGTGGGCGCAGGCGTTCGGCAACTGGAGCACGTTCAAGGGTGACGGCAACGCGTCCAGCGTCAACCAGTCGGCCGGCGGCTTCTTCTTCGGCGCCGATGGCGACGTGGGCAATGGCTGGCGCATGGGCGGCGCGTTGGGCTACATCGGCAGCCACAACTCGATGTCTGACGTTTCCTCGCGCACGAATGTCGACAGCTACACGGCATCGTTGTTTGGTGGACGCAATTTCAGCGCGGGCCCGGGTGCCATCCGCTTCATGGCGGGCGCGGCCTACACCTGGCACGACATCGACGCCAAGCGCAACGTGGCGGCCGGCAGCTTGAACCAACGGCTGGAATCGTCTTACCACGCGTCGTCAACCCAGCTGTTCACGGAACTGGGCTACAAGCTGCCGATGAGCGACACGACCAGCATCGAGCCCTACGCCGGGTTGGCGTGGAACCAGCTGCGCACGCGCGACTTCAAGGAGACGGGCGGCACGGCGGCCTTGCACGGTTCGGGCAACACGGACGACGTGACCAGCACCACGCTGGGCCTGCGCGGCTCGTGGGATTTCGCATCCAACCGCGCGCCGGGCCGACTGACCGCAACGCTGGGCTGGCGCCATGCCATGGGCGACGTGAGCCCCAAGCAGGAATTGGCGTTTGAAGGCGGCAGCACGTTCTCGGTGACAGGCGTTCCCATCGCGCGTGACGCGGCGGTGGTGGGCCTGGGCGCTGAAATGGCCATCGCCCGGAACACCACGGCGGGCGTGGCCTACGACGCGCAGTTCGGCGGCGGCAACCGCCAGCAGTCGGGCGTGCTGAAGTTGGCGGTTAGGTTCTAAGAAGGAGAGTCCACGAACCACCGTCTCCCCGCAGACGAAAAAAAACGCCGCTAGTGATAGCGGCGTTTTTTCCATTGCGGGTCTTGCGGTGTTCTGTGGTGGGCTGAGCGAGACTCGAACTCGCGACCAACGGATTAAAAGTCCGCTGCTCTACCGACTGAGCTATCAGCCCGACCGAAGCCAGAAATTATGGCGGATTTCTTCGGACTTGTCAAAATAATGACGCCCCGATCCACTCGAGCGATCCGCGCATCCATAAAAAACGGCCGCTTGCGGCGGCCGTTCCCGGGCGGTGCGGCGTCCTGGATTACCAGGCGGCCACCACGGCGCCCTTGTACTTGGTTTCGATGAACTGCTTCACGGCCGGGCTGTGATAGACGCTGACCAGCTTGGCGAATTCGGCGCGGTCCTTGTCCTTTTCACGCACGACCAGCACGTTGGCGTAAGGCGAATCCGGCGATTCCTGGGCGATGGCGTCCTTGGTGGGGTTCAGGCCGGCTTCCAGCGCAAAGTTGGTGTTGATGGCCGACGCATCGGTGTCGTCCAGCGAACGCGGCAACTGGGCGGCGTCCAGTTCGATGAAGCGCAGCTTCTTCTTGTTTTCAACGACGTCGATCGGGGTAGCCTTCAGGCCGGCTTCCGGACGCAGCTTGATCAAGCCATTGGCTTGCAGCAGCAACAGGGCGCGACCACCGTTGGTCGGGTCGTTCGGCAGCGCAATGCGGGCGCCGTCTTTCAGTTCGGCCAGCGACTTGATCTTCTTGCTGTAGATGCCGATCGGGAAAATCACCGTCTTGGCGATGCTGACCAGCTTGTAGCCGCGGTCGGCGTTGGCGTTGTCCAGATAGGGCTGATGCTGGTAGCTGTTCAGATCCAGGTCGCCCGCGGCCAGCGCCACGTTGGGCTGCACGTAGTCGGTGAATTCGATGATCTGGATGTTCAGCCCTTGCTTGGCGGCTTCAGCCTTGACCACATCAAAGATCTGCGCGTGCGGGCCGGCGGTGACGCCAACCTTCAACGGCTTGTCTTGTGCCAGCGCGGGCTGGGCGAATACGGCGGCGCCAAGCGCGAATGCAGCCAGCGACTTCAAAACCTTGATGCTCATGTTGCGATATCCCGAGTAACGGAAGTAGAAAGAAGATTGAAGCAAGAGTGAAGCGAAATTGAAGCGATGTGATGCCAGACGAAAACGACGCTGCCGCGTTCAGCGATGCGACATGCGGCGTACGAAGCGGTCGCCCAGGCTTTGAATAGCCTGCACCAACACGATCAGCACGATCACGACCGCGGCCATGACGTCCGATTGAAAACGCTGGTAGCCGTAGCGGATGGCCAGGTCGCCCAGGCCGCCGCCGCCAATGGCGCCGGCCATCGCCGAATAGCCGATCAGGCTGACCACGGTGACGATGGTGGCGGCGATCAGGCCCGGCAAGGCTTCGGGCAACAGCACCTTCAGGATGATCTGCATCGGCGATGCGCCCATGGCGCGCGCCGCCGTGATCAGGCCAGGGTCCACTTCGCGCATGGCGTTTTCAGCAATGCGGGCCATGAACGGAATCGCGGCCACCGACAGCGGCACGATCGCGGCCGTGGTGCCGATGGACGTCTGCGCCACCAGCCGCGTGAACGGAATGATGGCGACCATCAGGATGACGAAGGGCACCGATCGCGTGGCATTGATGATGGCGCCCAGCACGTGGTTCACGGGCTGGTTCTCCAGCATGTTGCCGCGCGCGGTGACGGTCAGCGTCACGCCCAGCGGGATGCCGATGACCACCGCAATCGCGCTGGCCACGCCCACCATCAACAAGGTGTCAAGCAGCGACGTAATAAGCAGGTCGATCAGTTGCGGACTCATGAGCTATTTCTTCAACGGTAATGTCACGGGCGGTCAACGCGGCAATCGCGTCCTTGACCGCGGCGGGCGTGCCTTGGGCCAGCACGAACATCGTGCCCACGGCCACGCCCTGGATGTCTTCAACGCGGGCCTGCACCAGGCCCACGTCCAGCGAAAACTGCTTGGACAGATCGGTCAGGAACGAGCCCGACGAATCCGTGCCGGTCAGCGACAGGCGCAACAAGCGCACGGCCTGGCCCGGCTGCGCGGCGGCCAGCGCGGCGATGCGTTCTTTCACGGCGGCCAAGGTGGCGTCGGTCAGGTCGGACGCGGTGGCGGCCGACACCATGCCGCGCGTGACGTCATGGCGCGGCTGCGCGAACACTTCGCGCGTGCTGCCGATTTCAACCACTTCACCTTGCGACAGCACGGCCACCCGGTCGCACACCTCGCGCACCACTTCCATCTGGTGTGTGATCATCACGACCGTCACACCCGTCTTGCGATTGATGTCGCGCAGCAGCGCCAGGATGTTGTGCGTGGTTTCGGGGTCCAGCGCGGACGTGGCTTCATCGCTGAGCAGCACGTCCGGATTGTTGGCCAACGCGCGCGCAATGCCCACGCGCTGCTTCTGGCCGCCGCTGATCTGGCTGGGATAACGGTCACGCAGGTGTTCCAGGCCCACCAGCGCCAACAGCCGTTCGACACGCGCCGGGATTTCGGCCTTGGCCACGCCCGCGATTTCCAGCGGCAGCGCGACATTGCCGTACACCGTGCGGCGCGACAGCAGGTTAAAGCCCTGGAACACCATGCCGATACGACGGCGCTGACCACGCAGCTGCGCCTCGTTCAGTCCGGTAAGTTGCTGTCCGCCGATGGCAATCGTGCCTTCGTTCGGACGCTCAAGCAGGTTGATGCACTGGACCAGCGTGCTTTTACCGGCCCCGCTGGGGCCGATGATGCCGAAGACCTCGCCCTGCTCAATGTGCAGGTTGATGCCTCGCAGCGCCTGGAATTGTCCATGCGGCGTGGCATAGGTCTTGGATAAGTTCTCGATGTGAATCATGGCAAGCGATTTTGTATCTTTTCTCTTCTGAAGAGAACGACCGTTTTTTTCATTTTTAATAACTATAAGTAATATGGCGTACCGTTGCGCGCCCGCGAGTCATTGGCCCGCTTTACCCTATGAAGGAGGGCGACACGGCGACGGCAAAACGCGTAAAGGGCAGCCAGGAAGGAAAGCCCTCCTGACTGCCCCTTTATGACGATGGCCGGATTGCCGGCCGCGCCGATATCAGCGTGCGCGAGAAATGCGGACTTCCGCCCCCCGGCGCTTGACCTCAAGGCCTTCGGACGGCGAAATACGCAGCCCTTCCAGCCCCTTGATGTAGCTGGAGCCCTGCATCTGCATCACGCGAATCTTGTTGCGCATGACCACCGGGTTGTGCACCGGCATGCCGAACATCCAGACTTCGTCCAGGATACGGGCCGAATTGAATTCGCCCGTATGCTGCGCGGCGGGTCCCAGACAGAGCATGTGCCCTTCGCGGCCGAAAACCGGGAACTGGCCCAGCTCGCAGTCGATCGTCCAGGTGGTGCCGCCTTCGTAGCGGTGGCCGGTGTTCAGATCCCACCAGGCTTCGCCCTTGGGCAGATACACACGCACCTGCTTGCCCGGTTCGGTAACCGGCGCCACCAGCAGGGCTGGGCCCAGCAGGTATTGCAAGTCCCATTCGTGGGCGTGCGGGTCGTTGGGGAAGGACAGCGCCATGGAACGCTGCACCGGCAAACCGGTGCGGGCGGAATCTTCGATGGCGCCCAGCACATAGGGCACCAGGCGATAACGCCATTGCATCCAGGTGCGGGCTTGCGCCAGAGTGTCTTCGTCGAAGTCCCAAGGCATCAGCCCTTCCACGCCCTGGAACGAGAAGTTGGCCGAGAACACACCGACGGTCAACCAGCGCAAATACAGTTCGGACGTCATGCCGGCGCGGTCGCGCGAGGCCGAACCAATGCCATGGACCTGCACAGGCAGGCCGCTGGCGCCGATCGACAAGGCGGTGCGCAAGGTATGGCGCAGGCCGGCCCAGGAGTTTTCCGCCTGCGGCCCCACCTGCCATGGCAAGCGCTGCGCGGCGGGGAACAGGTCAGAGCTGGGCACGACGCCTTCAGGCGGCACTTTCAGGCCGGCCACGGCATCGAACAGCGCGCGGCGCACCAGCAGCGGGTACATGGTGCGCAGCGCGGGGCCCGTTTCGCCGTTGCGTGCCGCCACGCCATCGGGGATGGCGATCTGGGCGTCGCAGGCGGGCGCGTCCAGGCCGTCGTCGATCAGTTGGCGATGACGCTCGACCCACAGGTTGTAGATGTCGCGATACGTCAGGTCCAGCAAGCCGAAAGGCTGGCCCGAGGTGGCGGCGATGCCGTCAAAGACCTGAGCGGCGCCGTCTTCCTTGGCCAGCAGCCAGCCGCGATCTTCCAGTTCTTCGAACAACGGGCTGCTTTTGAGCACGCCGGGAAAACCGGAGGCCGCAACATGCACGTTGTGCTTATGGAAAAGCGCCAGCATCTGCTTGGCGTCGGGGAAGCGCTGGGCATCCCATTCGAAAACCGCCTTGTCGGACTGAAAGCCCCACGCCACCGGCTGCGCCAGTGTGACGGCATCCACCGGGATCTGGTTTTCGCGCATGCGCGCCACCAGGGCGACCGTCTGCGTGGGCATTTCGCCGGCAGCCTGGGTCAGCCACGCGCCCATCGCCCACAGCACGGGCTGGCCGGCGCGGCCGGTCAACGCGGTGTATTGGTTCAGGATTTCGGCCGGCTCGCCTGCGAACAGGAACACGTCCAGCACGGCGTCGTCAACGGTCAGCACATAGGCTGAATCCGCCGGCGCAACGCCCACGGCATGTTCCACGCGACGCATCGTGTTGACGTAGACGCCCCAGCCGCGCGGGCTCCATGCCAAGGGCAAGGCGCGATGCTCGGGGTCATCAGAGACGACGGATTCTTCGCGGCGGTTCAAGTCGCCCGGGGTTTCGCCCAGGCCGAAGACGCGCTCGTCGGCTTGCAAGGTAAACCCCGCCGTCCAGACTGCGTCGTCTTCCTTGTCCAGCGCGTTATGCCCGAACGCGGGCGTATGCGCCGAGACTTCCGACTCGAATACCCGTTCGTCGTTGCGGTACATCGCAACGCGCACGGGGTTGGACTGGATCTCCAGGGCGACGTCGCCCTGGGTGATGCGCCAGCCGTCGCCGCCATCGCGCGGGGCAATGGTGGCTTCGCCCACGGCCTCTTGGCGCGCGAGCAGCATCTCGGCCACGGCGCGCGCACGCGCGCCGGGCTTGTCATCGTTCAGGTGGTTCGCCTCGCCGCAGCGCAGGCGAAAAACACCAGGCGCATGCGCCTCGACTACCAGGTGCAACCCATCGCCCGCGTCGAAATCAAAACGACTGGGGCGGGACGTCAGCAGCTCGATGTTATCGAGCTGGGTAGTATGGGCAAAGTCGAACTTGGGCGGCACAGAGCATCCCCCGGCTTAAGCCAAAAACCATCAAAAGACGCTATTTTGACGGATTTGAGCTTTGAAATAAACTCGGTCCCTCTTCTGGATGGCTTTCTCATCCTTAAAAAGGGGTCGTAAAGCCCTCGGCCCACGCGTATCGGCCTAGTGCCGCGCGCCGCCGAAACGCCAACATCAGGCCCATTACGGCCTATTTGGCGCCAAATCCTGGCAATTACCGCAATTCTACGCCACCTGGCTTCGGCCCCTGCCAGAGAGCCAACTTTTTTTCACCTTGGTGAAATAAGTTGAGCCAGATCGGTTTCCAGCACGTCCGGCTCGCCGCTCAGGCGAGCTGCGATGACATCCCCCATCAGCGCCGACCACGACAAGCCCCGCGATGCATAGCCGACGGCCATCCACAGACCGGGCGCGTGGCGCAATTCGCCCACAGCGGGCAGCCGCCCCGGCAACACGGCGCGCCCCCCCGCCCACCCCCGCAGCGACCCGGGCACCAAGGCGTCAAAGCCCGGAAAGTGGCCGCTCAGCAGCCCCGCCGCCTTGGCCAACGTGGTGCGTTGGCCCGGCTCGGTCACTACGGCCTGAGCCGCGCCGTGCTCGTAGGTGCTGCCGACCACGCAACCCGCGCCCACATCCGGCAGCAAATACCCTTCGCCCCCCACTATGCAGCGCGGGCCGCCGTCAAGCGCGGCAGCGGGCACCAACGTGACCTCGCCCGCCAGCGCGTGCATCTGCGCCACGCGCGGCAAGGGATCCAGCAAACCGCTTTGCTTCAATAACGCTTGCGCCCCAAAGGCATTGGCCAGGATGACGGTTTGCGCTTGCGCCAGCTCGTCGCCCTGGGCGTCCATGACACGCCAGCCCTGCCCCGACGCCTCGACCCGCGCCGCGTTGCCGGGCACGACGCTGACGCCGGGCGTTTGCAGCAGGGCTTCAATAAGACGGTTTGGCTGAACCAGCATGCCCTGCCCGAAGTACACGCCGCCCCGCGCCACCGGCAGGCCCGCCAAGGCGCCGGCTTCGTCGCGGTCCACGCACCGCACCCAGTCGCGGGGGAAGGCCAACGTTTCCAAGGTGCCGGCCAGCGCGGCCGACTTGCCGGCGTCGCGTTCAACCTGGACCGTACCGCAAACCCGGGGCGCGGCATCGCCGGCAAGCCCTTGCCAGCGGGCGAGCGCGCGTTGGCTTCCCGCGCGGGACAGGCGTGCGCGCGCATTGTCGTCGCGAGCCACCACGGGCGTCAGGGCGGCGGCCACATGGCCCGCATGCGCCGGCTTGCCCAGCGCCCATGCCGCATCCAGCACCGTCACGCGCCAACCGCGCCCGGCCAGCGACTGGGCGATGCCTGCGCCCGCCAACCCTGCGCCAATCACCACGGCGTGCTTCACGGCCACCGGGCCCGCGATGGCGGCGGCCATTTGCCCCTGCGCGCGTGCGATGCCCTCGGTCATATGCCACTTGCCGCCGTAGCCCGGCGCGCGCCGCACGTCGAACCCCGCATCCTGCAGGGTCTGCCGCAGTTCGCCGGTGCATGCCCAAGTGGCCACCGTGGCGCCCGGTGCGGCCAATTGCGCCAGATCGCGCAGCAATGACGCCGACCACATGCCCGGATTGCGCTCGGGCGCGAAGCCGTCCAGGAAGAAAGCGTCCACGCGCGCCGACAGGCGGGGCGCAATGACCCCGGCATCGCCCAAGCCCAGTGTCAACGTCACCGCACCGCTTTCGAACTCCAGCCGATGCAGCCCCGGCAACAGCGCGGGCCATTGGTCAACCAGGCGCTGTGCCAGGTCGGCCAGCGGCGTGGCGGCGTAGCGGGCCAGCAAGGCGGCAAGGTCATCGCGGGTAAAGGGATGCCCCTCCATCGACACCACATGCAGCGCGGCAGGCCGCTGCGGGTCTTGCCGCCAGGCTTGCCACAGCGCCAGAAAGTTGAGTCCCAGGCCAAAACCGGTTTCGCAGACGGTAAATGCGTCGCGTCCACGCCAGCGCTCGGGAAGGCCGTTACCACGCAGGAACACGTGTTCGGCCTGGCCCACCGATCCGGGGTGCGGGTGATAGACGTCGCCGTACACGGCGCTGTAAAGCTTGCCGTCTGCGTCGAATTCGATCACTGCGGGGGTCAGGGGTGCGTAAGGCGCGGACATGGGGTTTTCGAAAGAATGGACAGGGTTGTGACAGACGCGAATTATCGACGGGCCGCCGCGCAGACGTTGGATGGACACCACGCGTTGCCCGGCTTTCGCGCGGCAGCCGCGAGTTTGACGCAATCATGGGCTTACACTGGTTTACATGGACACCTATGATCAGCCCCGCTCACTGGCCCAGCCCATCGACCTGTGCGCCGCGATCGATGCGGCAGTTACCGCAGCGCATGGCGGCGCGGCCATCTTGCAATCCTACGCGCATCACCGCGCCGATCTCGTGATCGACCGCAAGGCGCGCAACGATCTCGTTTCGCAGGCGGACCGCGAAGCCGAGGCCGTGATCATTCAGGAACTACGCGAGCGAACGCCAAAGTTCGGCATCGTGGCAGAAGAGACGGGCGGCAAGCCGCAAGGCAGCGCCACCTGGTACATCGACCCGCTTGATGGCACCACCAACTTTCTGCACGACATTCCCCACTACGCCGTGTCCATCGCGCTGATCGCCCACGCGGGCACGGCGGTATCGGCCACCGAAACGCTGGCCGAAGATACGCCCGTGGTCGGCGTGGTGTACGACCCCAATCGCGAAGAACTGTTTACCGCCGTGTACGGCATCGGTGCCTGGTTGAATGGCCGGCGCATCAAATGTTCGCGTACGCAGACCCTCGAAGATTCCGTGCTGGCCACCGGCTTTCCGTTCCGCGATTTTTCCTTCGCCGACCAATACATGCCCATGCTGAACGACGCCATCAAACGCGCGCGCGGCGTGCGGCGCATGGGCGCGGCCGCGCTGGACCTGGCATGGACGGCTTGCGGCCGCTACGACGGGTATTGGGAAATGGGGCTGGCACCGTGGGACGTTGCCGCCGGCACGCTGATCTTGCGCGAAGCGGGCGGCACGTGTTCAGACATGCACAAGCTGGACCCCTGGCCTATCGGTGGACGCGTCGTGGCGGGCAACCCCGCCATCGAACGCGCCCTGCACGACATGATCGCGCCGCACCTGGACAACGGGCCGGCTGCTTCCTGACCTTAACGCGTGGCCGCGCCTGCCTTCGTATCGACGGGCGCGGTGGCGGCTGACGCAGTGGCCGCAGCGGCGGATGCGTCCGGCCGCAGTTCGCGACGCAGGATCTTGCCCACGTTGCTCTTGGGCAGCTCATCCCGGAATTCCACGAAGCGCGGCCGCTTGTAGCCCGTGAGCTTTTCGCGGCACCAGTCCTGCACTTGCGCTTCGGTCAGCGACGGGTCGCTCTTGACCACGAACACCTTGACCGATTCCCCGGAACGTTCGTCCGGCACGCCGATGGCCGCGCACTCAAGCACGCCCGGCATCTGCGCCACCACGGCCTCGACCTCGTTCGGATAGACCTTGAATCCGGACACGGCGATCATGTCTTTCTTGCGGTCCACGATGCGCGTATAACCCTTGTCGTCCATGATGCCGATGTCGCCCGTGCGAAAGAATCCGTCGGCCGTCATCGACTGCTGCGTTTCTTCAGGCTTTTGCCAATAACCCAGCATGACTTGCGGCCCGCGTATGCCTACTTCGCCGCGTTCGCCCAGTAGCACTTCCTGACCGGCATCGTCAAGAATGGCCACATCGGTGGATGGCAACGGCAGGCCGATCGAACCGGAATACGCCGTGGCGTTGGTGGGGTTCACCGTCGCCACCGGCGACGTTTCCGACAAGCCATAGCCTTCGATCAACGGCCGCCCGGTGATCTTCAACCAACGTTCGGCCACCGACTGCTGCACGGCCATGCCGCCGCCCAGCGTCAAGCGCAGCGCCGAAAAATCCAGCTTGGCGAAGTCGGCGTTGTGGGCCAGCGCATTGAACAGAGTATTGACGCCGGGGAACAGATTGATCGGCACCTTGCGCCAGGCCGCTATCAGCGAAGGCTGATCGCGCGGGTTGATGATCAGCACGTTGCGCATGCCCGCATGCAGGCCATACAGGCCGCAAACCGTCATGGCGAACACGTGATACAGCGGCAGCGCGCTGATGATGGTCAGCTGTGAATTGGCAAGATCGTGCACGACGGGCTGGGCCACGGCTTCGGTCTGAAGCACGTTGGCCGTCAGGTTGCGGTGCGACAGCATCGCGCCCTTGGGCACGCCGGTGGTGCCGCCCGTGTACTGCAACACCGCCACGTCGTCCATCGTCAGCGCAGGCGCCGTGAATGGCAGGTTGGCGCCGGCGGCCAAGACCTTGGGCAAGGACTGCGCGCCATCGATGTTCCAGGCGGGAACGATCTTCTTGATATGGCGGGCCACGAAATTGACCAGCGGCGCCTTCAGACCAGCCAGCAGATCGCCCGGCCCCGTCACGACCACCTGCTTGAGCCGGCCGCGATTCTTCACGCCCTGCAAGGTGTGCGCGAAGTTTTCCAGGATCAGGATCACCGACGCGCCACTGTCGTGCAATTGGCGTTCAAGTTCGTCGGACGTGTACAGCGGGTTCACGTTCACCACGACCATGCCCGCCCGCAGCGTGCCCAGCATGCCGACCAGGTAGGCCGGCACGTTCGGCATCATCAGCGCCACGCGGGCGCCCTTTTCCAGGCCCAGGCTTTGCAGCCATCCGGCGAAGGCGCGCGCATGCCGATCCAGCTGCGCATAGGTGATATCGCTGCCCATCGCCGTGCAGGCGATGCGCGTGGCGTACTGCTTGCAAGCGCGGTCGAGCAGGTCGGCCAGCGAGGAATAGCCCTCGGTGGAGATCTCTGCCGGCACCCCTTGCGGGTAATGGGCAAGCCACGGACGCGTCATGGTGTTTGTCTCCATTAAATAGATTTTTGAATGATGATAACCTTGTTGCGTTCCCTTTTTCGCCCGACCTTTCCCCATGAAACTGCTCGAACCCATCGTCGCCTGGCACCCCGATATTTCGAAGATACGCCGCGACATCCACGCACATCCCGAACTGGCCTTCGAAGAATTCCGCACCGCCGACGTGGTGGCGGCCAAGCTTGAAGAATGGGGCATCGAGGTCGACCGCGGTTTGGGCGGCACGGGCGTGGTCGGCATCATCCGGGGCAACCAGCCCGGGGACCGCGCGGTGGGCCTGCGCGCCGACATGGACGCGCTGCCCATGCAGGAAGTGAACAGCTTCGCGCACGCCAGCAAGAACGACGGCAAGATGCACGCCTGCGGCCACGACGGCCACACGGCCATGCTGCTGGCCGCCGCGCAATACCTGGCGCAACACCGCGATTACGCCGGCACGGTCTACGTGATTTTCCAGCCGGCCGAAGAAGGCGGTGGCGGTGCCAAGCGCATGATCGACGACGGCCTGTTCAAGCGTTTCCCCATGGAAGCCGTGTTCGGCATGCACAACTGGCCCGGCATGAAGCCCGGCCAATTCGGCTTGACGCCCGGCCCCATCATGGCGTCCAGCAATGAATTTTCGATTGTGGTCAAAGGCAAGGGCACCCACGCCGGCATGCCGAACCTGGGCATCGACCCCGTCATGGCGGCCGTGCAGCTGGCGCAATCGTTGCAGACCATCATCACTCGCAACCGCAATCCGCTGGACGCCGCGGTGCTCAGCATTACGCAGATTCACGCCGGCAGCGCCGACAACGTCGTGCCCAACCACGCAGAGCTGCGCGGCACCGTGCGCACCTTCACGCTGGACGTGCTGGACCTGATCGAACGCCGTATGGAAGAGATCACGCGCCACACCTGCGCGGCCATGGATTGCGAGGTGGAATTCACGTTCCAGCGCAACTATCCGCCCACCATCAACCACGCCGAAGAGGCCGCGTTCTGCGCCGAGGTGCTGCGCGACATCGTCGGAGAGGCCAACGTCAACGATCACGTGCAGCCCACGATGGGCGCGGAGGACTTTGCATTCATGCTGCAGGAACTGCCGGGCTGCTACGTCTGGATCGGTAACGGCACGGGCGAGCACCGCGACAGCGGCCACGGCCTGGGCCCCTGCATGCTGCATAACGGCAGCTACGACTTCAACGACGAACTGTTGCCGCTGGGCGGCACGTATTGGGTCCAGCTGGCCTTGAAGCGTCTGGCCAAAGCCTGACGCTACCCGCCGTCCGCCGCCCCGACCGCCAGGCACATCGCCAGGAAGCGTTCAGCGGCGCGGGCGGCCGCATCCGCATGCGGCACCAGGATGCTCAAGGTGCGCGTCAACGGCCGGGGCAACAGGCGCAGCGCCGCCAAGGCGCCGTCTTCATGCCGCATCGACATGACCGACACAAATCCCACGCCCAGCCCCGCCCGCACCGCCTGCTTCACCCCTTCCACCCCCGCCAGTTCCAGCCCCACCGACGGCGCCAACCCGGCATCGGCGAAGGCGCGCTCGACCAGTCGGCGCACGCCCGAACCGGGCTCGCGCATCACCAGGGCAGAGGCCGCCAGGTCACGCAAGGTCACCGCGCCCTTCGAGGCCAGCGCGTGGTCGGCCCGCACGATTGCCACCACTTCGTCCTGGCGCCACGCGTGCACGGCCGTGTCGGCGGGCAGCCCCGAGGGCACATCGCCTTCAATGAAAGCCAGGTCCAGCGCGGGCAGCCGCTCGACGATTTCGCGGGTGTTTCCATCCGACAGATGCAGGCTGACCGCCGGAAAGGCGGACCGAAAATCAGCCACCAGCCGGGGTAACAGATAGCTGGCGGGCGTGGTACTGGCGCCCAGCCGCAACGCCCCCGTTTCAAGCCCGCGCCACGATTCCCGCACGGCCTGCGCCTGCCGGTACACCTGCCGTAGCTGCCTTGCCTGTTCAGCCAGGCGCTCGCCGGCCTCGGTCAGCGCAATGCCATGGCCCCTGCGCCGGTACAGCGGTTCACCAAACCAATCTTGTAGCGCGCGTAGCTGGCCGGATACGGCGGGCTGGGACAAATTCAGCACTTGCGCCGCGCGGCTGATGTTGCCGGTGTCGGCCACGCACGCGAAGGTCAGTAGTTGGTCTGGGGTCATGGGCGCCTGCGGCGATTATCAGAATTTCCGATATTACATATTCAAATTGAAGATTTTTCAAATAACGGCCAGGGACTTAATATTTCGCCTAGTTATTTAGATATGCCGCAAAGGCCCGTCATGAGCACCTCATCCAGCACCGCCGTTCCCCTGCCCGCCTCGACGGCGCCTACCGCAGCCGCCACAGCGGGCACCACCGCCACGCCCTGGCGCGACAAGCTCAATGGCGTGTTGTTCGTGGGCCTGATGGCGGCCGCCGTGATGCAACTGGCCGACTTGCCCGCCATTCGTCAGCTGGGCTTTTCGCCGCTGGTCGTGGGCATCGTCTGCGGCATGCTGTACGGCAATTTCCTGCGCGGCACCATGCCGGCGGACTGGGGCGTGGGCGTGAACTTCACCGCGCGCCGCCTGTTGCGTATCGCCGTGGCGTTCTACGGATTGAACATCAGCATCCAGCAGATCGCCGCCGTGGGCCTGCCGGGCTTGGCCGTGTCGGTGGCGGTGGTGCTGGGCACGTTGGTAATCGGCACGGTTGTCGGGCAGCGCCTGCTGGGTCTGGACCGCGATACCGCCATGCTGACGGCAGCCGGCAGCGCCATTTGCGGCGCGGCGGCGGTACTGGCATTCGAACCCACGCTGCGGGCGGCGCCCCACAAAAGCGCGGTGGCCGTGGCCACGGTCGTGCTGTTCGGCACGCTGTCCATGTTCCTGTACCCCATTCTTTATCACGCGGGCTGGCTCGGCCTGGACACGCAGGCGCTGGGCATCTATATCGGGGGCACCATCCACGAAGTGGCGCAAGTGGTAGGCGCGGCCAGCAATATCGACCCGGCCACCACCGAAGTCGCCACCATCGTCAAAATGACCCGCGTGGCGCTGCTGGTGCCGGTGCTGCTGGTATTGGGCATGTATCTGCGCAGCGCGGCCAGCCAGTCGGGCGGCCAGGCCAAGGGCGGCAAGCTGCCCATTCCGTGGTTCGCCGTCGGCTTCCTGGTGCTGGCCATCATCAATTCGCTGAACATCATCCCCGCCGACGCCATCGCCGCCATCCGCCGCCTGGACATCTTTGCGCTGACCATGGCGATGACCGCCCTGGGCATCGAAACGCGCTTTGCCCAGATCAAGAAGGCGGGGCCCCGCGTGATGGCCCTGGGCCTCATTCTGTATGCCTGGCTGTTGGTTGGCGGCTACGGCATCGTGAAGTTGGCGACCTGATTTTCAGGCCGTCGCGGCAAAGCGCCGCGACGGCTTGCACCGCGCACGCCGCTGTCTCGTTTTTCCTGCATAATCGGCTGGTTCCCATGCATTGGAGTCGGCCGCATGACCTCCAGCCCGAAAACCCCGTTTACGACTTTGCCCGCCAATCGCGACGCGGTATTGCGCGTCATGCCGATGCCGGCCGACGCAAATATCCACGGGGACGTTTTTGGCGGATGGATCATGGCCCAGGTGGACATCGCCGGCTCGATTCCCGCCGCCCGCCGCGCCGCCGGCCGGGTCGCCACCGTGGCGGTCAACGCCTTCCAGTTCAAAGAGCCCGTTTTCGTGGGCGACCTGCTCAGCTTCTACGCGGCCATCGTCAAGACCGGCACCACGTCGGTCACGGTGTCAGTCGAGGTCTACGCCCAACGCCAGCGCCTGGACGCTGAAGTCGTCAAGGTCACCGAGGCCACGCTGACCTACGTCGCCACCGACGAAGCGCGGCGCAGCCGCCCCCTACCTTCTCTTTGAGCCGTAACGCATGACGCAGTCCGCCGCCGCGCAGAAACCGCCCGCGACGCCCCGCCGCCTCGACCCGGAAGACGCCCAAACCGCCTTGGCTGAAGTGCAGGAACGCCTGCGCCGCCAGCAGTTGGTGGCCGACCTGGTGCATCGCCAGGAAGAAGGCGACGCCAAGGCGCCGCTGGTCGAAGACCTGGTCCACCGCCAGCACGAAGCCGAACTCAAGACGCTGCTTGACGGCCTGCATCCGGCCGACATCGCCTTCATCCTGGAATCGCTGCCCAAGGACGAACGCCAGGCCATCTGGAAGCTGGTCAGCCCCGAGCACGACGCGGACGTGCTGCTGGAAGTCGAAGACTGGGTGCGGGAATCGCTGATCGAAGCGATGGACCGCCAGGACCTGGTTGCCGCCACCGGCAACATGGACGCCGACGAGTTGGCGGACTTGGCGCCCGACCTGCCGCCCGACGTGGTGGCCGAAGTGCAAAAGGGCCTGACCGAAGAAGAACGCGCGCAGCTGCTGGAAGCCATGGGCTATCCGGAAGACAGCGTGGGCGCGATCATGGACTTCGAAATGGTCCGCGTGCGCGAGGACGTCACGCTGGAAGTGGTGCTGCGCTACCTGCGCCGCCTGCACGAACTGCCCGATCACACTGACCAGATCTTCGTGGTGGACCGCCAGGACAAGCTGCAAGGCATACTGCCGTTGTCGCGCCTGTTGGTCAGCGAACCCGAGACCGAAGTGCGCGCCGTCATGAACTCGGACTTTCTGGCGCTGAACCCGCTGGATTCCGACGCCGACGCCGCCGGCGCGTTCGAGCGCTACGACTTGGTGTCCGCCCCCGTGATGGACGACCAGGGCCGCTTGATCGGCCGCGTCACCATTGCGGACGTCGTGGACGTGATGCGTGAAGACTCGCAAGAACAAGCGCTGTCGCGTGCCGGTTTGCAAGAAGAAGACATCTTTGCGCCCGTCTCCACCGCCCTGCGCAACCGCGCGCCATGGCTGCTGTTCAACCTCTGTACCGCCGCCACGGCGTCTTTCGTGGCATCCCAATTCGAAGGCACGGTCAGCCAGATCGTGATCCTGGCGTTTTTGATGTCGATCGTTGCGGGTATCGGCGGCAACTCCGGCAACCAGACCATGACGCTGATCATCCGGGCGCTGGCCATGGGCCGGATCACCGGACGTAACCTGTGGCAACTGGTCAAGCGTGAGCTTTTCGTGACGTTGCTGGTCGGCCTGTGCGGCAGTTTGGTCGCCGCCTTGTTTGCCTGGGTGATCTCGCATTCGCTGTCGATCGCGCTGGTGATGATGGCGGCGATGATCTGCAATATGCTGGTCGGCGCCTCGGTGGGCGTGCTGGTGCCGATGGTGCGCGCACGGTTCGGCAAGGACCCGGCAATGGGGTCGTCGGTGTTGCTGACGTTCGCCACCGATTCATTGGGCTTCTTCATCTTTCTGGGCTTGGCCACGATCTTCTTGCTGTAGCTCGGCCACCACAGAAAATTCTTGTTCTTGCGTTGGCGTGCCGCGCCCTTCCTGGGGCGGTGGCTACGCACGCCGATGCATGACAGCCATCTGACAGGGATAAAGCGATGACTACATGTACAGTCATCGAATTGTCATCGTTACCCCTGTTTACCCGCAATGAACGCCACATTTCGAGCAGCGATCCTCTGTCTGCTGCTCTCGACTTTCACCGCCACCGCACAGGCCTGTGAAAGCCTGCCCTCGTGGGCGCAATCCGCTTGCAATCGCCTGGACCAGATCTGGACCGAAGGCGGCCACGACCTCTACGTTTCCGGCTACGCCTGGCACAACCGCGCCATGTACAGCAAAGAAAAAATCGACAGCTTCAACGAGCTGGCGTGGGGGGGCGGCTATGGCCGCAGCATCTACGACGAAGACGGCGACTGGCAGGGCCTGTACGCCATGGCGTTCCTGGATTCGCACAGCAAGGTCGAACCCATCGCCGGCTACGGCTTTCTGAAGATCGGGCAAGTCAGCGAGAACTTCCGGCTGGGCGCGGGCTACACGGTGTTCTTGACCGCGCGGCACGACATCATGAACTACGTGCCGTTTCCCGGCATCCTGCCGCTAGTGGGCGCCGGCTACAAAGACGCGATGTTCTACGCGACCTATATTCCCGGCGCGTCCGGCGCGGGCAACGTGCTGTATATGTTTGGGCGCTGGCACTTCTAGGGCGCCACGCCAGAGCTTAAAACGCCTGACCCAGCCTGCGCACCAGATCACCCAGCCGCCAGTCGTCGATCCCGTGCGCGCGCAACGCGCGTTCGGTTTCCACCACGTAATCCAGGCAGGGCCCCGAGTGGCCCACGGCACTGCGCACGGACGCAATCAGGCGATCGTCGCAAAGATCGGCGGCATATTCATCGCAGGCGCGATTCAGCAGGAATACCAGCCCCCGCACCGGCGCGGCTTCGGTGTGGCAAGTGAGCCAGCGGGGCGTGTAGGCGCCTGTCACCATCTCGCGCCGCCACAGTGCCTGGAACACGTCGGGCACATCGGCGGCGGCGATCTGATACGCCACGCCCCGGCAGCAACCGCCCCGGTTCAAGCCAAACACCAGCCCCGGATTGTCGGGAGAACCGCGATGATCACGCGACCACAGGCACAAGGACCGGTGATAGCCGCGCACGGTGGCCAGGCGGCGTTCGCGCCACGCAAAGCCGGGATGCCAGATCAGGGAACCGTAGGCGAACACCCATAAGTCGTCGACGCCGTTCCAGCCGGCCAACAGGTCGTCCACCGATAGCGCTTGCCGCGTTTTTTCCAGACCGGCACAGCCGGCGGGTACTGCGAACGACATAGGGTCCTCTGATATCCCGATTCATTCCCCAGCAGGGAATGAACGATATCCTACGCCGACGGCCGCGCAAAAGAATTGCGAGATGGGCGTTTTGCAACGCGCCGAAAGGAATTTGCATCCGCCCGAGCTGCCCACGACGAAAAAAATTTGCGCGCCGCGTCGCTACACCGCGTCCAGCGGTAATTCGGTGGTGCTTTTGATGATTTCCATCGAGAAGCTGGCGCTGACGTCCAGCAAATCCACGGCGCCGATCAGCCGGCGGTAGAAGCGGTCATACGCCGCCATGTCCTCGACCACGACCTTGAGCAGGTAGTCGATGTCGCCCGCCATGCGGTGGAACTCGACCACATTGGGCAAGGCCATGACCGCGTTGATCAGGCTTTGCGTCCATTTTTCGTTGTGCTGGCTGGTCTTGATGGACACAAAAACCGTCAGGTTCAAGCCCAGCGCACGCGGGTCCAGCAGGATGGCGTTGCGCGCGATGACGCCGTCGTCCTTGAGCTTCTGGATGCGCCGCCAGCATGGCGTGACCGACAGATTCACCTGTTCGGCAATTTCCGCGACCGAGCACGTGGCGTCCTTTTGCAGCAACCCCAATATCTTGATGTCGGTCTGGTCCATGGGCTTTTTCTCGAACGGCATGGGTGCCAATCTTGCCTGTTAGTCCCGCGCGCGTCCAGCGCGGAACCCGGCTTGCGACTAGTACGTGCCCGGGTAGCCACCGCCGTCGATCAGCACGCTTTGCGCGGTCATGTAGCCGGCCTGGGCCGAACACAGATACGCGCACAGGGCGCCCACTTCCTCGGGCTGCCCATAGCGGCCCGCCGGGTTGCCGCGTGCGCGTTCGTCCCATAGTTGCTCGAACGTCTTGCCGCCGGCCTCGTCCAGCATGCCCTGGATGTGGCGAATCTGTGCATCGGTGGCGAAGGCGCCGGGCAGCAGATTGTTGATGGTGACGTTGTGCCGCACGGTCTGGCGCGCCAGGCCACCCACGAAGCCGATCAGGCCCGAACGCGCGCCGTTGGACAGGCCAAGTTCCGCATGCGGCGCCTTGACGCTGCGCGACACGATATTGACGATGCGGCCAAAACGGCGCTCGACCATGCCGTCCACCACGCGCCGGATCATGTCGATGGGGCCAAGCATCATGGCGTCCAGCGCCGCGATCCAATCGTCCCGGGACCAGTCACGAAAATCGCCGGGCAGCGGGCCGTCGGCGTTGTTGACGAGGATGTCCGGATGCGGGCACGCCGCCAGCGCCGCATCGCGGCCGGTTGCCTGGGTCAAGTCGGCCGACACCCAGCCCACGCCGATGCCGGTTTCCTTCGAGATCTCGGCAGCTGCCTGCTCAAGCGTCTGCGGGGTGCGTGCCGCGATCGTCACCGCCACGCCCTCGCGCGCCAATTGCAACGCGCAGGCGCGCCCCATGCCGCGGCTGCCACCAAACACCAAAGCCGTCTTGCCACTGATCCCCAGATCCATGCCCGATTCCCCGTTGACGTGTTGCAGACCACGCGGCGTCGCCGCGCCAAAGCGGATCAGTATAGGACCAGCAGCACGGCGCGCAGCCAAAAAAAGGGCCCCGAAGGGCCCTGGGTACCGCTGTACGATCAGGCGCGAATCAGCCCATCCACTGGCTGACCGGCGCGGCCGCGTCCTGCAAGGGCTGCGCCACCACGTCGATCAGCGCCGGGCCATCATGTTCCATGGCGGCCTTGATGGCGGCGTCCAGCTTGGCCGGATCTTCCACGCGCCACGCCTTCACGCCATAGGCTTCGGCAATGCGGGCATGGTCGGTGCGGTTGAAGTCCACGCTGTAGTAGCGCTCGTCGTAGCCGGCCTTCTGGCTGGCCTTGATCCAGCCATAGACGGAATTGGAAAACACGATCATCAGCAACGGCGCCTTGTGGCGGACGATGGTTTCCAGTTCGCCCACGGTAAAGCCGAAGCTGCCGTCGCCCATCACCGACACGCACTTGGATTGTGGGCGGCCTACCCATGCACCCAGCGCGGCCGACATTGAGAAGCCCAGTGCGCCATGTGCGCGGTTGGTAATGAAGTGCCGGCCGGGGCGCGACACGTCGTAGTACGCCGAAAAGTACGGGCAAGGCGTGCCCGGGTCCGCGCACACCACGGCATCGTCGGGCAGCAGGCGGTTCAGCGATTGCACAACGCGCTCGGGGCGGATCGGGGCCTCAAGGCTGTTGGCAAGCGGCTCCAGCTGCGCCCGGCGCGCTGCCTTGGCGCGGCCGGCCAGCACGGCGCCATCCACGGCGTCCGAATTGCGGTGCGCCAGACGCGCCTGCACTTCGGCGCCCAGGGCCTCCAACGCCAACTTGGCGTCGCCCACCAGACCCACTTCGGTCAGGTAGTTGGCGCCGATCACCATCGGATCGACGTCGATATGCAGGATCGGCACGTCACGGTTCGGAAAGCGCCAATGTTCGGTGGACGTGGACCCGGCCCGGCAGCCCACGAACAGCACCACGTCGGCCGCCGCGACCACGTCACGCGTGGCCATCACGCCGCCGTTGGAACCGACCACGCCCGCGTTCAGCGGATGCGTGTCGGCCAGGCTGCCCTGCCCGCTGACGGTCACGCACACCGCGGCCTTCAGCGCTTCGGCCAATTCCTGCAATGCGCCGCTGGCGCCTGCGATGACCACGCCGCCACCACAAATGATCACCGGCGACCGCGCGCCCACCAGGCGCTGCGCGGCGCGCGCCACGTCAGCGGGGTCCGGCGCCACGCGCATGGCGGGAAAGCGCCCATGTTCGGGCTGCGCCCAGATGTCGGACGCGTCCACTTGCTGCTTCATCACGTCATACGGAAAGCACAGGTGCGCCGCGCCGGGCTTGCCGGTCGTCATCGCGCGGAACGCCGCGCGCACCATGCCGGGGATCTGGTCGGCACGGTCAATCGTGCGGTTCCACTTCGTCAGCGGGCGGTACAGCGCTTCCTGGTCAAGTTCCGTCAAGGGATACTTGCCGCGCGAGCCCACGGCGACGTCGGACGTGATGCCTAGCACCGGAATCGACGATTCATTGGCCTCGACCAAACCGGGCAACAGATAGGTGGCGCCGCCACCGCTGGGGCCTTCACACACGCCGACCTTGCCGGTCACGCGGGCGTAGGCGTCGGCCATGTAGCCTGCGCTACGTTCGTCGCGCGTCAGGATGTGCTGCATGCCGTGGTCCAGGCGGTACAGCGCGTCGTAGAACGGCAGGCTGGTGTCTCCGCACAGGCCAAAAATATGTTTGACGCCGTTGTGTTGCAGCATCCGCACCATGGCTTCGGCGCCGGTCAAATTTTCCATGTCATCTCCACGTGTATCGCGGTCGGGACCGGGCGGCGCACCGCCCGGTTTACCGTCGCTCAGTTATCCAGATTGATGTTGCTGCTCTTGATGAAGGCGCTCCAGCGGTCGTATTCCGACTTCACGTAGGCGTCCAGCTCGGGGCCGTTCGACGCCACGATTTCGAAGCCCGCTTCCGTTACCTTCTTCTTGATGTCCGGGTCCGCCAGCACGGCCTTGAAGTCGGCCGTCAGCTTCTTCACGGTGGCGTCGGGCGTGCCCTTCGGGGCGAACATGCCGCTCCAGGAATAGGCCACAAAGCCGGGAAAGCCCGATTCGATAACCGTGGGCACGTTGGGCAATTCAGGCAGCCGCTTTTCGCCGGCCACGGCCAGGGGCTTGATCTTGCCGCCCTGGATCTGCCCACGCAGCGCCGCAAAACTCAGCCAGGTCATATTGGCCTGCCCGCCCACCACCGCCTGAATGGCCGGGCCGCCGCCGCCATACGGCACATGCAGCAGTTCAACCTTAGACAGGCGCTTGAGCTCTTCGGGCGCCAGATGGTTTAGCGAACCGACGCCGGTAGACGCGTAATTGAATTTGTTGGGCGATTCTTTGGCCGCTGCGGCCAGGAACTCTTTCAGGTTATTGCCGGGCACATTGGGGTTGGCGCCAATGACCAGCGGAAAACGCACCGTCTGCGAGATCGCGACAAAGTCCTTGAAGGTGTCGTAAGGCAGCTTGGGCTTCACGGCCGGGTTGATGCCGTGGTTGTCGAAGCTGACCAATAGCGTGTTGCCATCGGGTTCGGCGCGCGCCACGAAAGCGGTGGCGATCTGGCTGGCCGCGCCGGGGCGGTTTTCAACCACGACCGCGCGCCCACCCAGTTGTTGCGACAGACGCGGCTGCAAGATGCGCGCCAGGATGTCGGTGCTGCCGCCCGGCGGGTACGGCACCACCAGGATCAACGGCCGTTCTTCGGCGGCGGCGGGTGCGGCCACCATGGCGCCCCCGGCGGCAGCCAGCGTGCATAAGCCCGCCAGGATCCGCTTCATTGTGTGAGTCATTATTTTTCCCCTGCTGTTGTGGTGTTGGCCGGCGCTACCGTGGCGGGTTCGGCCTGGTCCCGCATGTAAATGGTTGAAAATCCTGTGCGTATCACATCGGTGATCTGATCCAGGCGGCGGCCGATATGCGCGCCCATCAGCGCAGGCAGCGCATCCATGTCGCGCTGCTCCAGCGCCTGCACGATGCGCAAGTGTTCGCCCTGCGTGTGGCTGCGCCGGCCTTGCTGCATATCGATCCAGCGCACGAAATGAATCCGGGCGTTGACGCTTTCCAAGGCCCGCACAAATTCTTCATTGCGCGACAGCCCGGCCAGACGCAGGTGAAACGCTTCGTCCAGTTCCAACAGCCGGGTGGCGTCGCTGTCTTCCGGTACATCGCGCGACCGCTCGACGAACTCGCGCAACTGGGCCAGTTCATCATCGCTGGCGCGGTCGCAGGCGGCACGCACGATGCCGGCTTCTAGTACCGCGCGGTATTCGTACAGGCTGTGAATCTGTTTGGCGTCCAGCAAGCGGGCGATAAAGCCGCGGTTCACCGAGCGCGTCAGAAAGCCTTCGACCATCAATTGATTCAGCACTTCCCGCAGCGGCGTCCGGCTGACGTTCAAGCGGCGCGCCAGGTCGACCTCGTTAATGCGTTCGCCCGGCTTGAAGTCGAAACGCACGGCCATCGCCTTGACCGCGCCGTACAGCTCGGCCTGGCCCGCGGATGTACGGGCAGCGGGGCGATGGACGGTGGGCGACTGCGTCATGGAACGAAATCCGGCTGGGGAATAGAGGAAATCGGAATGAAGAAATGCGACGGGATGAAGTGCATACTAAAGTGCATACACTTTGCGTTGCAAGCAGGGTTTGCCCGCAAGCGAAGGGTCGGGGCGGCGCGGCGTAAAAAAGGGGACGCAACGCGACACGGCTGCGCAAAAAACGCAGCCTGGGATCATAAGTGTGGAAGTAAGAAACGGGCGGGGCGCGACCGACACGCCCGTTGCAAAGCTACAGGCCGGTATCCAGCGTGTAGTGGGCACCGTCGCGGTTTTCCAGCGTCAGCGTGGACAACGCGGGCGTTACCGCTGCGGCGTCTTGCTGAACGTGAATACGCAGATTGGCCAGCGGCACGTCCCAGCCGCCCGAAGCGGCTTCGGCGGACACGTCCGCCACCAGCGCCAGGCGCTCGGCCACCGCTTGCGCGTCCGCCGCGCGCGCGTCGATGCGAATCAGGCTGCGCGCGCCATTCGGGTGCGCCATCAATGCCGGCGACCACACGCATTCCGGCGTCAGGTGTCGGCAGAAATACATACGGATGCCGGGCAGGGGCTGCTCGGCAAAACGCACGGTATGGAATTTGGCCTGCACTTCCTGACCATCCAGCATCGCCGGGCGGGTCAGTTCTTGGACGGGGTTCACGGCGAAGCCGGCGGCCTTCAGCCGTTCGTACGTGGCATCGGCGTCATAGGTGCGAAACACCAGCGCTTCCAGCCCGAACGGCGAATCCGCGATTTCCTTGCGGGCGGGCGGCGCCCCAGGCGGCCACCCCAGCAATTCCACATACGTGCCTTCCAGCACGATCAGCCGATTGCAAGAACCCAGGTTATGCACCGACTTGTCGCTCAGGTGAAAACCCTGGCGCTCGAAGTGCGGCGCCAGCGCATCCAGCCGGTCGCGCACCATCACGACGGCGTGGTCGAATTCGGTGCGGCCGACAGAATGCAGCATGGCGTTATCCCCTGATCAGACCAGTTTGCCGTGGCACTGCTTGTACTTCTTGCCGCTACCGCACGGGCACGGGTCGTTGCGGCCAACCTTGGGCAGCGCGTTGCGCACGGGCTGGGCGCTGTCGTCCGATTCCGTTTGGGCCAGTGCCTCGTCGTAGTCGGAGTGGTGGTATTGCACGTTTTGCACGTGCGATTGCGCCGCTTCCGCTTCCGCTTGCTCGACCTGCTCGGACGATTGCACGCGCACCGTCATCAAGACGCGCACGACGTCATCGCGAATGCGATCCAGCATGCCCGAGAACAATTCGAAGGCTTCGCGCTTGTATTCCTGCTTGGGGTTCTTCTGTGCGTAACCGCGCAGATGGATGCCCTGACGCAGGTAATCCAGCGACGACAAGTGTTCGCGCCAGTGCGTGTCGATCGATTGCAGCATGATCGAACGTTCAAATTGCGACCACGATTCAACGCCCACCTGATCGACCTTGGCCTGGTACGCATCGCGCGCCGCGGCCACCACGCGTTCGCGCAGGTCTTCGTCGGTCAGGTTGGATTCCTTCTCCAGCATTTCCGTCAGCGGCAGGTGCAGGTGCCAGTCACCTTCCAGCGCCTTTTGCAGGCCGGGCACGTCCCACTGGTCTTCGACCGATTCCGGCGGCACGTACGTGTTGAACAGTTCAACCACGGCGGCATCGCGCAGGTTGTTCACCGTGGCGCTGACGCTGGCGGCTTCCAGCACGTCGTTACGCTGCGCATACAGCACCTTGCGCTGGTCGTTGGCCACGTCGTCGTATTCCAGCAATTGCTTGCGGATGTCGAAGTTGCGGCCTTCCACCTTGCGCTGCGCGGTTTCGATCGACCGCGTCACCATGCCCGCCTCGATGGGCTCGCCCTCGGGCAGCTTCAGGCGTTCCATGATGGCGCGCACGCGGTCACCCGCGAAGATGCGCATCAGCGAGTCTTCCAGCGACAGGTAGAAACGGGACGAGCCCGGGTCACCCTGGCGGCCGGCGCGGCCGCGCAGCTGGTTGTCGATACGGCGCGATTCGTGGCGTTCGGTGCCGATGATGCGCAGGCCGCCGGCGGCCTTGACCTGCTCGTTCAGCGGCTTCCATTCGGCACGGATCTTCTCGATGCGCGCATTCTTTTCGGCTTCCGACAGCGATTCGTCGGCGCGGATCAGGTCAACCTGCTTGTCCACACTGCCGCCCAGCACGATGTCGGTACCCCGACCGGCCATGTTGGTGGCGATGGTGATGTGACCCGGCTTGCCGGCTTCGGCAACGATCTCGGCCTCGCGGGCGTGCTGCTTGGCGTTCAGCACTTCGTGCGGCAGCTTGGCCTTTTTCAGCAGGCCCGACAGCAGCTCGGAGTTTTCGATGCTGGTCGTGCCCACCAGCACGGGCTGGCCGCGCTCGTGGCAGTCGCGGATGTCTTCGAGGATCGCGTTGTACTTTTCCGGATCGGTCTTGAAGACCTGATCGTTCTGGTCCTTGCGGATCATGGGCTTGTTGGTCGGGATGATGACCGTTTCAAGCCCGTAGATTTCCTGGAATTCGTACGCTTCCGTATCGGCCGTACCGGTCATGCCGGACAGCTTTTCGTACATGCGGAAGTAGTTCTGGAACGTGATGGATGCCAGCGTCTGGTTCTCGTGCTGGATCTTCACGCCTTCCTTGGCTTCGACGGCCTGGTGCAGGCCATCGGACCAACGGCGGCCCACCATCAGGCGGCCCGTGAATTCGTCGACGATCACCACTTCGCCGTCCTGCACCACGTATTGCTGGTCGCGGAAGAACAGGTTGTTAGCGCGCAGGGCCACCATGAGGTGGTGCATCAGGGCGATGTGGCGCGGGTCGTACAGCGATTCGCCTTCCGGCAGGATGCCCAAACGGGCCAAAATGGCCTCGGCATTCTCGTGACCGGCTTCCGACAGGTAAACCTGCTGGCTTTTTTCATCGACCCAGTAATCGCCTTCGGGTTCCGGCTCTTGCGGCTTGGGCTCGCTGGCCATGCGCTTGAGCAGCGGCGGCACCGCGTTCATGCGGATGTAGAGCTCGGTGTGATCTTCGGCCTGGCCCGAAATGATCAGCGGCGTACGGGCTTCGTCGATCAGGATCGAGTCCACTTCGTCGACGATGGCGTAGAACAGCACGCGCTGGCGGCGGTCCTCAACACGGTATTCCATGTTGTCGCGCAGGTAGTCGAAACCGAATTCGTTATTGGTGCCGTAAGTGATGTCGGCGGCGTAAGCGGCCTTTTTCTCTTCGTTAGGCTGCTGCGGCACCACCACGCCCGTGGTCATGCCCAGGAAGTGGTACAGGCGCCCCATCCATTCCGCGTCGCGGCGGGCCAGATAGTCGTTCACCGTCACCACGTGCACGCCCTTGCCGGCGCATGCATTCAGGTAAACGGGCAACGTCGCCATCAGCGTTTTGCCTTCCCCCGTGCGCATTTCGGCGATCTTGCCGCTATGCAGCGCGATGCCGCCCAGCAACTGAGAGTCGAAATGGCGCATCCCGAACACGCGCTTGCCGGCTTCGCGCACGACGGCGAAAGCCTCGGGCAGCAGGTCGTCAAGCGACGTACCTTGGGCGTATCGGGATCGGAATTCGTCAGTTTTGGCCGCCAGCTCCGCATCGGAAAGCGCGGAAATCTTGGGCTCGAGCCCATTGATCTGGGTTACCAGCTTGCGATACTGCTTAAGCAGCCGGTCGTTGCGGCTACCTATGAGTTTTTTGAGCAGAGAAACCATGCGTATGTCGGCCGCACGAGCCACGCCGCGCCTGCAAAGGGCAAGGGCAGCGCCTCCCGTGACTTTGATTTATTGGTTGAGCGGGGTCCGCTGGGAAACGAACCAGTTTAACGCACCTGGCGCGTAATAGCCTGGCCCTATGGCCAGAGTGCTGAAGATGACCGGTTTGACCGGTCAGCGCGCCGCAGGTTCAGTCGCCGCGGCTTGGGCCACGGCGGGCGGCGCGTTCTGCTGCGATCCCAGGAACAAACGGGGGTCCAGCGGCTGTCCGGCAAGGCGGACCTCGAAGTGCAGATGCGGCCCGGTCGAACGTCCGGAACTGCCCACGCGAGCCACTTGCTGGCCGCGTTCAACCAACTGCCCCTGCTTGACCATCAGCGACGACGCATGCGCGTAGCGGGTGATCAGGCCATCGCCATGGTCGATTTCGACCATATTGCCAAAGCCGGGCTGGAACTTGGCTTCCAGCACCACGCCGCCGGAAGCGGCCAGGATCGGGGTTCCGGAAGGCGCCGCGAAGTCCAGGCCTTCGTGCATGGCGGTGCGACCCGTCACCGGATTGCGGCGCCAGCCGTAGGAAGAAGTCAGATAGGGGTAGTCGGTGATGGGCATCGCCGTGGGCATGCGGGCCTGGTCGGCCGACCGCTTGGTCAGCGCCGCGTCCAGCAGCTTCAGGTTGTCGGACTGCTGCGCCAGCCGCGCCTGAATTTCGTCCAGCTGGCGGCCCAGGGCTTCGGCGGATGCCGCGCTGGGCGGTGGGTGATCGGTGAACAGGTCATCCATGACCTGGGTCGCTTCCGGCTGGGTCAGCGCTTCGGGCTGCGCCACGGCCAACTGCTTGGCCAGTTCGGGATCGGTGTACGCCACGCCCGCCACCTTGGCCACGCGCTGGCCCAAGCCGTCGATACTGACCAGCTTGGCTTGCAGGGCGCCCACCTTGGCGGCCAGCAAATTCATGTTTCCACGCAGGAAATCGGTATCGCGGCCCGGCTGTTGCGCCAGAGGCCAGCCCACGGCGTGTACCGCGGGCAGGATGGGAGTAAGGTAGCGCTGTAGCGCGGCGCCGAAGATGGCGGCTGTCATCAGCGCGGCCCCAAGCAGCAACGCCAGCCGCGCGCCACCCAGGGTGAAATGCCCGTCCCGCCCGTCGCGGGCGTGCATAATCACGATTTTCAAGATTGCTTCCTAATTCTCTAGAGCCGGGATGAATAGACCCACTTCATACCGTCAACGTTCCAGTTCCAGCCGGCGGAAAGAAAATACCGCTCTGGGATGGCTGGGTCATGACATGCGGGGCGCCGGAGTGTTGGCGACTGCCCGCAAGCACTTGCAAATTCAGTATGCGGTGGCGGCAGTTCTGCCCGCCCCGCTAGGTGCCGTCTGCCAGGTGGGCAAACTGGAAAACCAGTGCCTGCATCTGGTGGTGCCCAGTGCCGCGCACGCAGCCAAGATGCGTCAGTTGGCGCCGCGCGTGGCGCGTGCCCTGGCCGATCAAGGCTGGAACCTTAACGAAATTGCCGTCAAGGTACAAGCGGGGTTACCGAAGCCCGGCGCCCGTCAGCCACGCCCTCCCAAAGAGGCGCAGCCCCTGGGCAATACCGCCTTGGGTGCGTTCGAAACGCTGCACGAAAAACTACGCCCCGGCCCGTTGGCCGACGCGGTTGCCAAGCTCTTGAGGCACCACAAGAGTAGCTGAAGCTATCCGGCTTTGTCCGGCGCGCACGGCGCACGGAAACGAAGCGAAACCAAGTTCTTGTCGGACTACGACGATGGTTTGGAGCCGGATGGCGGCTGTTGCATCAGGGGATGGTGACCGGCCCCGTCCATTAGTGGGACAAGGCGGTAAGCGGACGGAATCGGGGCATCGCGCCCCCGCCCGCATCCCATCAGGAACCCGGCGTTACGCCAGCTTCCATTCGTGGCGGAAGGCTTGCGGCGCTTCAGCCTGCGATTCATAGGTGATCAGTTCCCACGCGTCTTGCTGAGCAAGCAGCGCGCGGGCCAACTGATTGTTCAGGCCGTGGCCCGACTTGCACGCCACGTAGCGCGCCACCAGGGGCTTGCCCAACAGATACAGGTCGCCGATGGCGTCCAGGATCTTGTGCTTCACGAATTCATCGTCATAGCGCAACCCGTCGCTGTTCAGCACCCGGTATTCGTCCATGACGATGGCGTTGTCCAGGCTGCCGCCACGGGCCAGGCCCATCGAGCGCAGCGCTTCCACTTCATTGACGAACCCGAACGTGCGCGCGCGCGCAATTTCGCGCACGTACGAATGCGTGGCGAAATCGATCTCGGCAAAATTGGCGGTGGAATCAATGGCGGGGTGGCGGAAATCGATCGAGAAGGCCAGCGCGTAGCCTTCATGCGGTTCCAGCCGGGCCCATTTTTCGTTGCGGCCTTCGCCTTCGCGCACTTCCACCGTCTTTTTGACGCGGATGAACTGCTTGGGCGCGTTCTGCTCGACGATGCCCGCCGAGCGCAACAGATAAACAAAGGTTGCCGCACTGCCGTCCATGATGGGGACTTCTTCGGCAGTGAGGTCAATATGCAGGTTGTCGATACCCAGGCCGGCCAATGCCGACATCAGGTGCTCTACCGTGGATACGCGGACGTTGCCCTGTTGCAGGACGGACGCCATGCGCGTGTCACCGACACCGGTGGCCTGAGCAGGCAGGTCCACGACTTCGGGCAAATCAACACGGTGGAAAACAATGCCCGTATTGGGCTGTGCCGGACGCAGGGTGAGCTCTACCCGCCGTCCGGAGTGGACGCCGACGCCTGTCGTGCGGACTAGATTCTGAATGCTGCGCTGTCGGAACATGATGCTTGGGTATTAGAGCCAGGAAGCCGGCACGAAGAGTACAGATTGCCGGCGTAACTGACGTATTGTAACGCTGTCCGATCCTTGGCGCCATCAAGCAACCCAGATCGACCGATACTTCCGTCCCTTTATAGAACCGTGCAAGGGAAACACGGACCGCTCCGCCTCCGGCTCGCCCGCGGGGACAAGCGAGCCGGAGATGAGGGAGTTGCGATTCAGAGCCTGTCGTCGGCTCTTTCGTTCAATCCGCCTGCTTGCGCAGGAATGCCGGGATGTCGAAATGATCCATGCCCGAGCTTTCCAACGCACGCACCTGGGCCGACGCCTGGCTGCGCGGGTTGCGCATGACAGACGGCATATCCAGATTGCGGTAATCGCCACCTTGACCAGCCGGCATCGTGCCCATGGGCATGTTGTCGGTACCGGTACGCAGCACTTCAGCCGTGCTTTGCACCAGTTGCGGACGCGCTTGCGCACGGCCAAGGCCGGTTGCAACCACGGTCACGCGCAGGTTTTCACCCATGGATTCGTCGTAGGCCGTGCCGAAGATCACGGTCGCGTCGTCCGAAGCATAGCTGCGGATCGTTTCCATGATTTCGCGCGTTTCGCGCATCTTCAGCGAGCGGCTGGCGGTGATGTTGACCAGCACGCCGCGCGCACCATTCAAGTCCACGCCTTCCAACAACGGGCAAGCAATGGCGTGCTCGGCGGCGACACGTGCGCGGTCCGCGCCCGATGCCGATGCCGTGCCCATCATGGCCTGGCCCTGCTCGCCCATGATCGTCTTGACGTCTTCGAAGTCGACGTTGACGTTACCTTCGACGTTGATGATTTCGGCGATGCCCGCGCAAGCGTTGTGCAGGATATCGTCGGCCGAACGGAAGCAGTCTTCCTGCGTCGCGTCCTCGTCCATCAGTTCATAGAGGTTCTCGTTGAGCACCACGATGAGCGAATGCACGTGCTTGGCCAGTTCGGCAATGCCGTCCTCGGCCATCTTCAGGCGCTTGTTGCCTTCAAACGTAAAAGGCTTGGTGACCACGCCAACGGTCAGGATCCCCAGTTCCTTTGCCACTTCGGCCACGACCGGACCCGCGCCGGTGCCGGTGCCACCGCCCATGCCGGCGGTGATGAAGACCATGTGAGCGCCGTTCAGCGCAGCACGGATCTCCTCGCGCGCGGTTTCAGCCGACGCACGTCCCTGCTCGGGCTTGGCGCCCGCGCCCAGGCCGGTACGGCCCAAGCGAATCTGCACCGGGGCATTGGTTGCCGCCAGTGCTTGCGCATCGGTGTTGGCGCAGATGAAATCCACGCCGTGCACGCCGCTGCGAATCATGTGCGCGACGGCATTGCCGCCCGCACCGCCCACACCAACGACCTTGATTACGGTCCCTTTGGTGTTGTTCTCAAGCATCTCAAAGTTCATCATGATGACTCCCTCACAAGTCCGATTTTGCAAATCACAAAAATTCCCCAACAACCTATATTTTGTGAATCGCCTCAAAGCCGATGCCGACTGCTATGGTCCGCGACGGGTTTGAGACGCCTCTCCTTTCTGGTCCGCCCCGCGATACTGCCGCGCCGCATTCCAAGGAGCAGGCCCCAACCTGCCCCTTCCTCTTTAATTCATGAACCATTCCTTCATGCGCGCCAGCAGGCTTTTGAAATTGCCTGTCTGAGCGGCGACCTTGCGACCTCGCACACGCTGCATCCGTGCTTCCTGCAACAAACCCATGACCGTCGAGAAGCGCGGATTGCGCATCACGTCGGCCAAGCTTCCTTCGTATTCGGGTACCGCCACACGCACCGGCTTGAGGAACACGTCCTCGGCCAGTTCGATCATGCCGGGCAACTGCGCCGAACCGCCGGTCAGGACAACGCCCGATGCCAGCAGATCTTCGTAGCCTGAATCGCGCACCACCTGCTGCACCAGCGTGAAAAGTTCTTCGACGCGCGGCTCGATCACGGCGCCCAATGCCTGGCGCTTGACCTGGCGCGGGCCGCGATCGCCCAGGCCGGGCACTTCGACGGATTCGTCCGGGCTGGCCAGCACCTGCTTGGCGACGCCGTAGCGCAGCTTGATCTCTTCGGCGTCCGGCGTCGGCGTGCGCAGCATGGCCGCGATGTCGTTGGTGATCTGGTCGCCGGCAATCGGCAACACCGCGGTGTGGCGAATGGCGCCGCCGGTAAAGATGGCGACATCGGTGGTGCCACCGCCGATGTCCACCAGCACGACGCCCAGTTCTTTTTCGTCCGCCGTCAGCACGGCCAGGCTGGAGGCAAGCGGTTGCAGAATCAGGTCCTGCACTTCCAGGCCGCAGCGGCGCACGCACTTGACGATGTTCTGCGCGGCGCTGACCGCGCCGGTCACGATATGCACGCGCACTTCCAGGCGCAGGCCGCTCATGCCGATGGGCTCGCGGATGTCTTCCTGGCCATCAACGATGAACTCTTGCGTCAGCACGTGCAGCACTTGCTGGTCGGTCGGGATGTTCACCGCCTTGGCGGTCTCGATGACGCGGGCAACGTCGGTGGCGGTGACTTCTTTGTCCTTCACAGCGACCATGCCGCTGGAATTGAAGCTGCGGATATGGCTGCCGGCAATGCCGGTGTAGACGTCGCGAATCTTGCAATCTGCCATCAGCTCGGCTTCTTCAAGCGCGCGCTGAATGGAATTCACAGTGGTCTCGATATTGACGACCACGCCCTTGCGCATGCCGCGCGATTCATGCTGGCCAAGGCCAAGCACTTCGAATCGCCCTTCGGGCAAAATTTCAGCCACCACAGCCACCACCTTGCTGGTGCCGATATCGAGGGCGACGATAAGGTCCTTGATGTCACGGGTCATGGCGTTAGCGTTTCTTGGGAGGTTTCGGTGTGGATTTGGATTTGGTTTCCGACGCGGGCAACGGAGCCAGCGCCAGGGCGAAACCATTCGGATAGCGCAGGTCGGCCTGCGTGATGGTGCGCCCTTCCAGGCGCCCTGACACGACGGGCCACGCCTGCACAAAGCGTTGAATACGAGCCGCGAACGGCAAGGCGCCGGGCAGGCCATGCGGGTCCGGCGCGTCGGCGCCCGGGTCGCGGCCCAGGTCCAGCAGCATGCCGTTGGACAGCACCACCCGCCAGGCATAGCGCGGGCTCAGCTCCAACTGTTTGACATGCATGTCCAGCGGCGCGAACCACCGCGCCAATTCGGCGTAGCGCTGCACCACCAGCGATTCCGTGCCCTCGGGGCCCGAGAACTGCGGCAGTACGGTTTCGTCGTCCACCTCGCCCGTATTGGCCGTGAACGCTTCGCCCCAGGTGTTGATCATCTGGTTTTCGTTCCACAGCGCCAAGGGCTGCTGTTCCTCGATTCGCACGCGCAGCACGTTGGGCCAGATGCGACGCACGGTGGCATGGCGTACCCACGGCACCGATTCGAAGATCTCGCGCGCGTCGTCCAGGTCCACCGTGAAGAAGTTGCCCTTGAAGCGGCCCGCGATCGCCGAGCGCACCGCTTGCGGCGACACGTAGTGCAATTCGGTGTCCGGCATCGATTCCAGCTCGATGGCCGTCAGCGTGAAGAACGGGCGTTGCGCTACCCAGACCACGCCCGCGATCAGCATGGCGCAAACCGCCAGCACGGCTAGCGTGTTGGCGATCAGGTTGGTAGTGCGAGCGTCGTTCCACACGGATTATCCAGGTCAAGCGTTACGCGGGGCGCTGTGCACTTTGCACGAGGCCTCGGACAAAATCGCCACGCAGAGTTCGGCGTAGCTGATCCCCACGGCCTTCGCGGCCATCGGCACCAAAGAATGGCTGGTCATGCCAGGCGAGGTGTTCATTTCAAGCAGCCAGGGCCGGTTGTCGCGGTCGAGGATGAAGTCGGCGCGGCCCCAGCCTTCGCAGCCCAGCGCCTGATAGGCCTTAACGGCAATTGCGGCGACTTCTTCAGCCACGCCGTCCGGCAGCGTTGCCGGGCAGAAGTACTGCGTGTCGTCCGAGAAATACTTGTGTTCGTAGTCGTAGTTGCCACCGGGCGCGGCGATCTCGATGACGGGCAGCGCGCGCGCGCCCTTGCCCGACCCCAGCACCGCCACCGTCAGCTCGCGACCGGTGATGAATTGTTCGGCCAGCACCACGCTGTCAAAGCGCGCGGCGGCGGCATACGCCTCTTTCATGTCGGAATAGCCAACGACCTTGGTGATGCCCACGGTCGACCCTTCATGCGGCGGCTTGATGATCAGCGGCAGGCTCAGACGATCCGGCACCAGACGAAGTTCCGTGTCGGCATCCAACACTTCGAATTCGGGCGTTGGCAGGCCGTTTTGCAGCCACACGCGCTTGGTCATGGTCTTGTCCATGGCCAGCGCGGACGCCATCGGGCCGCTGCCGGTGTACGGAATGCCCAGCAATTCCAGCGCGCCCTGAATCGTGCCGTCTTCGCCGTAGCGGCCATGCAGCGCGATGAAGACGCGGTCAAAGCCTTCGGCGGCCAATTCGGCCAGGCTGCGTTCGCCCGTGTCGAACAGGTGCGCGTCCACGCCGGCGCTGGCCAGCGCCTGCTGCACGCCCTTGCCGGACATCAGCGACACTTCGCGCTCGGCGGAGCGTCCGCCGTACAACACACCCACTTTGCCGAATTGCGCGCTCATGCCAGTTCTCCTACTTGGGCGGGGACCTTGCTGATCGAACCCGCTCCCATCACGATCACGACGTCGCCGTTGCGCACGAAGTCGACCACAGCCTGCGGCAGTTCAGCCACGTCTTCGACGAACACCGGCTCGACCTTGCCGGCCACTCGCAGCGCGCGCGACAGCGCACGGCCATCGGCGGCCACCAGCGGCGGTTCGCCGGCGGCGTAGACCTCGGTCAACAACACGGCGTCGGCCGTGCCCAGCACCCGTACAAAATCCTCAAAGCAATCCCGCGTGCGCGTGTAGCGGTGCGGCTGAAAGGCCAGCACGATGCGGCGATCGGGCCAGGCGCCGCGCGCGGCAGCCAGCGTGGCCGCCATTTCGACAGGGTGATGGCCGTAGTCGTCGATCACCGTGAAGGTGCCGCCGCCATGGCTGGCCGGCACCGGAAATTCGCCCGTCTGCGTGAAACGGCGGCCCACGCCCTTGAAGGCGGCCAACGAATCGCGGATGGCGTCATCGGACACGCCCAGCTCGGTTGCAACGGCAATCGCGGCCAGCGCGTTGCGCACGTTATGCAGGCCGGGCAGGTTCAGTTCCACTTGCAGCGGCGGCAGCAGCGTGTCGCGATGCGTGCGCTGCACGTTAAAGCGCATGCGCGTGCCGGACGGCTGCACTTCATAAGCGCGCACCTGCGCGTCTTCGTTCAAGCCATAGGTGGTGATCGGGCGCGACACGAAGGGCATGATCTCGCGCACATTGGCGTCGTCCGAGCACAGCACGGCGCTGCCATAGAACGGCAGGCGCTGCGTGAATTCGATGAAGGCACTTTTCAGGCGCGCCACATCGTGCCCGTAGGTGTCCATGTGGTCGGCGTCGATGTTGGTCACGATGGCCATCACCGGCAGCAGATTCAGGAACGACGCGTCGGACTCATCGGCTTCGACAACGATGTAGTCGCCCTGCCCCAGCCGCGCGTTGGCGCCGGCCGAGTTCAAGCGGCCACCAATCACGAATGTGGGGTCCAGGTCGCCGGCCGCAAGCACGCTGGCGACCAGGCTGGTGGTGGTGGTCTTGCCGTGCGTACCGGCCACGGCGATGCCGCGCTTCAGGCGCATCAACTCGGCCAGCATGATGGCGCGCGGGACCACGGGGATACGCGCGGCGCGGGCAGCGATGACTTCGGGGTTGTCGCCCGCCACCGCGGTGGACGTGACGATGGCGGCCGCGCCGGTAACGTTGCTGGCCACGTGACCGATGGCGATCTTCACGCCCAGACCGGCCAGGCGGCGCGTGACCGCAGATTCGTTCAGGTCGGAACCGCTAATCGTGTAGCCCAGGTTGAGCAGGACCTCGGCAATGCCGCTCATGCCCGAGCCACCGATGCCCACGAAATGGATATGTTGAATTCTGTGTTTCATGATGAACGCCCCGCTGCTTGTTCGCAGACATCGGCGATATGGGCCGCGGCTTCCGGCTGCGCATGCGCGCGGGCACGGACGGCAACGGCTTCGAGTTCTTGTCGGGAACGCTGGGCCAGCCAGTCCGCCAGCCACTCGGGCGTCAGGGCGGATTGCGGCTGTAGCCAAGCGGCCTCTGCATCGCTCAAGAAGCGTGCATTGGCGGTCTGGTGGTCATCGATGGCATGCGGCAGCGGCACGAACAGCGCGGCGACGCCCGCGGCCGCTACTTCAGACACCGTCATGGCGCCCGCGCGGCAGATCAGCAGGTCGGCATCGCCCATGGCGCCCGCCATGTCTTCGATGAACGCGCGGCAATCGGCCGGCACGCCCGCCTGGGCGTAGGCTTGTTGCAGCGCGGGTAAATGTTGTTCGCCGGCCTGATGGACAACCACCGGGCGGCGATCCTGCGGCAAGCGCGACAGCGCTTGCGGTACGGCAATATTCAGCGCCTGCGCGCCCAGGCTTCCCCCCACGACAAGCAGGCGCAACGGACCGGAGCGGCTGGCGTAACGCATGGCCGGGTCGGGCAGCGCGCACAGGTCGGCGCGCACCGGGTTGCCCATCGTCTCGCCTTTGGGCAGCACGTCGGGGAAGCCGCTAAGCACGCGGCGCGACATCTTTGCCAGGCACTTGTTCGCGGTGCCGGCAACGGCATTCTGTTCGTGCACGACCAGCGGGGTGCCGCGCAGCGCCGCAATCACGCCCCCGGGGAACGCCACGTAGCCGCCCATGCCCAGCACCACGTCGGGACGCACGTCCGCCAGGCGCGACCAGGCTTGCGCGAAGGCGCGCAGCAGCAGGAACGGCAGTTTCAGCAGCGCGGACGCGCCCTTGCCGCGCACGCCTTGAAAGCGCAGCGGCACCAGTTCAATACCGCGCGGCGGCACCAGCTTGCCTTCCATCTTGTCCGGGTTGCCCAACCACATCACGCGCCAGCCCCGCGCGCGCAACACATCGGCCACGGCCAGACCGGGCATGATGTGGCCGCCGGTGCCGCCGGCCATGATCAGGATGGTGCGCGCGGCGGTCATACCCGTCCCCCACGCATCATCACGCGATTTTCGACGTCAACCCGGATCAGCATGGCCAGCGCGCAAAGGTTCATCACCACGCCCGAACCGCCGTAGCTCATCAGCGGCAAGGTCAGGCCCTTGGTGGGCAGCAGGCCCAGGCACACGCCCATGTTGATAAAGGACTGCACGCCGAACCACATCGCGACGCCATGCGCCACCAGGCCCGCGAACGTGCGTTCCATGGCGATGGCCTGACGCCCGATATCGAAGCCGCGGTAGACGATGATGGCGAACAGCGTGATCACCAGCATGACGCCGGCAAAGCCAAGTTCTTCGCCCACCACCGCCATCAGGAAGTCGGTGTGCGCTTCGGGCAGGTAATGCAGTTTTTCCACGCTGGCGCCCAGGCCCACGCCCAGCCATTCGCCACGGCCCAGCGCGATCAACGAATGCGACAGCTGATAGGCGCTGCCATAGGCGTTGTCTTCGTTCCAGGGGTCCAGATACGCGAACAGGCGCGCCCGGCGCCACGGCGACAGCCAGATCAGCATCAGGAAGGTGCCGACCAAGACGGCCAGCAGGCTGCTGAAGTATTTGCCGTTGATGCCGCCCAAAAACAGGATGCCGATGGCAATGGCCACGATCACCATGAAGGCGCCCAGGTCGGGCTCAAGCAGCAGCAGCATGCCCACGCCGGCCAACGCAAAGGCCATCGGCAAAAAGCCGCGCGCGAACGCCTGCATGTGTTCCTGCTTTCGCACCGTGTAGTCGGCGGCATAAAGCAAGGCCGCCAGCTTCATCAATTCAGACGGCTGAAAGTTCAGCGGACCCAGCGGGATCCAGCGATGCGCGCCGTTGACTTCGCGGCCGATGCCCGGGATCAGCACCGCCACCAGCAGCACCATCGCCACCACGAACAGCGGCACCGCCATGCGCTGCCAGACCCGGATCGGGATGGCCAGCACTACCGCGCCCGCAACCAGGCCGGCGCTGACGAACAGGCCATGGCGGATCACGAAGTAGTAGCGGCCATAGGACGCGTAGCGCGGGCCGTCGGCCAACGCGATCGACGCCGAATACACCATCAGCAAGCCCAGCAGCAACAAGGTCGACGCCGCGATGACCAGCGGCAGATCGAAGTTGCGCATCTTGGTACGGCCGGGCCGTACGGCATTGACGCTGGCGGTGAGGTCGGCGATCAGGCTCATGCCACTTCTCCGCGGTCGCGTGCCAGGTCTTCGACCTCTTCCATGAAAACCTGCCCACGGTGCGGATAGTTGCGGAACATATCCAGGCTGGCGCACGCCGGCGACAGCAACACGGCGTCGCCCGGCTGCGCCAGATCGGCCGCGCCGCGCACGGCGGCATGCAGTGAGTCAACGGTGATGCAGTTGACGCCGGTGGACGCCAGCACACGGCCGATCTCGGGGCCGTCCACGCCGATCAGCATGACGGCGCGCGCATGGCGCGACACCACGGGGATCAGAGGCGAAAAGTCCTGCCCCTTGCCTTGCCCGCCGGCAATCAGCACGACCGGTTGGCCCAGGCCTTCCAGCGCGGCCACCGTGGCGCCCACGTTGGTGCCCTTGCTGTCATTGATGTAGTCCACGCCGCCGATCTGGCGTACGAACGCTGCACGATGCGGTTCGCCCGCGTATTCGCGCAACGTGCGCAGCATGGCGCCCCAGCCCAGGTCCAGGCAGCGGGCCAGTTGCAGGGCGGCCAGCGCGTTCAAGGCGTTGTGGATGCCCCGAATGCGCAACGCGTCCACGGGCATCAGGCGGCTTTTGCGACCGTTGGCGCGCACCGGTTCGGGCGCGTCTTTCTTGCGACGCGTGGGCGGTGCGGGTTCGTCGAAATCGCTGGGTTCGCAGGCAACGAGCCAAGCCACGCCCTGGCCCAGTTCCAGGCCCATGTCGCCGACCAGCTCGGGCATGTCTCGGCCAAAGCTGCGCACGTTCAGCGCGTTCAAGGTAGGCACCATGGCCACGGTAAGCGGGTCATCACGGTTGACGATGGCGATACGCGCCATCGTCAGAATGCGGGCCTTGGCAGCGGCGTAGGATTCCATGCCGCCATGCCAGTCAAGGTGGTCTTGTGTCACGTTCAGCACGACCGCGGCGTCGGCCATCAGCGAGCGCGTCGTTTCCAGTTGGAAGCTGGACAGCTCGAGCACCCACACCTGCGGCAGCGCATCGTTGTCCAGCGCGTCCATCAGCGCGGTCAGAGCGGCCGGGCTGATGTTTCCGGCGGCGATCACCGACAGGCCGCTGGCGTCGATCAAGTCGCGCGTCAGGGCGGTGACGGTGGTCTTGCCGTTGGTGCCGGTGACGGTCAACAGGCGCGGACGGTATTCGCGCGTTTCGGCCAGATCGGCCAACGCGCGGGCAAACAATTCAATTTCGCCAAGCACCTCGATGCCGCGGGCTTCGGCCTCGCGCAGCAGATCAGCGGCAGGCGCTTGCGTGGGCGCCAGGCCGGGGCTAAGGACGATTTGCGTCACGCCATCCAGCAGGGCCGTATCAAAGGACGCATCGCATCCCAGGTGGTAATGCACATCACTTTGCGCCAGCGCCTCTTGCAGCGCGGCAAGCCCACCCGGTTCAGCGCGCGTGTCGGCCACGCGCAAGCGGGCGCCCAGGCGGGCGCACCAGCGTGCGGCGGCGACACCCGTCTCGCCCAATCCAAGGATCAGGACAAGCGGCGCGTCAGCGCGGGAGGTTTCCATCGTATTCATCGCAACTTCAGGGTTGAGAGGCCAATCAGCACCAGCATCATGCTGATGATCCAGAAACGCACGACCACCTGGGTTTCTTTCCAGCCGCCCACTTCAAAGTGATGATGCAGCGGGGCCATGCGGAATATGCGTCGACCTGTTCCATAACGTCGCTTGGTGTACTTGAACCACGTCACCTGAATCATCACCGACAGCGTTTCCACCACGAACACGCCGCCCATGATGAACAGCACGATTTCCTGGCGCACGATGACCGCGATGGTGCCCAGCGCGCCGCCCAGGGCAAGCGCGCCGACGTCGCCCATGAAGACCTGGGCCGGATACGCGTTGAACCATAAAAAGGCGAGTCCCGCGCCCCCTATCGCCGCGCACAGCACCATGAGTTCGGACGCGCCGGGGATGTATGGAAACAGCAGGTACTTGGAATAGTCGACGCGGCCGACCACGTAGGCGAAGATACCCAGCGCGCTGCCCACCATCACGGTGGGCATGATGGCCAGGCCATCCAGGCCGTCGGTCAGGTTCACGGCATTGCTGGTGCCAACAATCACGGCCCAGGTCAGCGCCACGAATCCCAGCACGCCCAGCGGATAGCTGACGGACTTGAAGAACGGCACGATCAGGTCGGCGCGCGTCGGCAGCGACATCGTGAAGCCGCTACCGACCCAGGCCTTGAACAAGGGCCACAGGTCGGTGTTGGCGGGGGCCGACACGGCAAACGCCAGGTACACCGCGGCCACCATGCCGATGGTGGCCTGCCAGAAGAATTTCTGCCGCGCGGGCATGCCTTCGGGATCGCGATAGACGACCTTGCGGTAATCGTCCATCCAGCCGATCCAGCCGAAGCCGAACGTGACCAGCAGGACCACCCACACGAAACGGTTGGTCCAGTCGGCCCACAGCAACGTGCTGATGGCAATGGAAATCAAAATCAGCACGCCGCCCATCGTGGGGGTGCCGGTCTTGACCAGATGCGTTTCCGGACCATAGGCGCGCACGGCCTGGCCGATCTTCATTTCGGTCAACTTGCGTATCACACGCGGACCGGCCACCAGACCGATCAGCAACGCCGTCGCGCACGCCAGCACGGCGCGCAAAGTGATGTATTCGAACACGCCCAGGGCGCGCACATCATCGGAAAGCAGACGGGCTAGCTCAAGCAGCATGCTGCTCTCCCTGCGCCTTGGCCGTCTGTTCGTCGTTCGTGGAAAAAGCCTTCACTACCCGCTCCATGCGCATAAAGCGCGATCCCTTTATCAATACGCTGGACGGGCGCAAGCCGCGCAAGGCGGCCACCACTTCGTCTACCGATGTGCACGCTTGCGCGCCGGGTCCGTATGCGGCCGCGGCCGCCCGGCTGGCGTCGCCCAGCGTGATCAACGCGTCAAGCCCTTGCTCGCGCGCATAGTGGCCCGCCTCGGCGTGCAAGGCGGGGCCGTTGTCCCCGATTTCACCCATGTCGCCCAACACCAGGACACGCGTGCCGGCGATTCGCGCCAGCACGTCGATGGCCACGCGAACCGAATCGGGGTTGGCATTGTAGGTGTCATCGATCAGCAACGTTCCGTCGCTTAGTTGTTTGTGCTGCATGCGGCCGGCAACCGGCGCGAAGCCCGCCAACGCGCGCACGGTAACGTCCAGCGGCGCGCCTGCTGCGATGGCGCTGGCGATGGCGGCCAACGCATTGCGCAGGTTGTGCAAACCGGGCACGGGCAAGACCAGGTCCGCCACGCCCACCGGCGTCACAACGCGGCAACGCGTTGAGCCCACGTCGGCAAGGATCTGCTCGGCGTAGACGTCCAGCCCGGGCTGCAAGCCGAAGCGCAGCACGCGGCGCGGTTCGGCCAGCGCGTCCCAAATGGCGCAATACGGTTCGTCCCCGGGATACACGGCAACCCCGTCATCCGGCAAGGCGGCGATGGCAGCGCCGTTTTCGTGCGCCACCGCTTCCACGGTGTGCATGAATTCCTGGTGTTCGCGCTGCGCGTTGGTCACCAAAGCGACCGTGGGCGCGGCCATGTCGGCCAGCTGCGCGATTTCGCCCGGGTGGTTCATGCCCAGCTCGAACACCGCGGCGCGATGTTCGGCGCGCAGGCGCAGCAGCGTCAGCGGTACGCCGATGTCGTTGTTCAAATTGCCGGCGGTGGCCAAACGGCCCGACTCGCCCTGCCATTCGGCTAACATCGCCGAGATCATTTCCTTGGTGGTCGTCTTGCCGTTGCTGCCGGTTACCGCCACCACGGGCAGCGTGAACTGCGCGCGCCACGCGGCACCGATGCGCATCAGCGCAATGCGGGTATCGCCCAGCACCACTTGCGGCAGCTTGGCGTCCGACACGGCGTGCGCCACGACGGCCGCGCACGCGCCCCGACCTTCGGCCTGGTCCAGATAGTTATGCGCGTCGAAATTCTCGCCGACCAGCGCCACGAAAAGTTCGCCCGGGCCGATACGGCGGGTATCGGTGGACACGCCCTTGACCTGCGGCAGCAGCAGCGCCAGGCGCGCCCACTCGCGGTCATCAAAGGGCAGCTTTTCGCCGCCAACGTCTTGATACGTTTCATGGCCCTTGCCGGCCAGCAGCACGACATCGTCAGGCGCGGCGGACCAGATGGTCTGCATGATGGCGCGCGCGCGATCAACTTGGGCGTCGGCGTGCGTCGTTTCCGGGATGCCGGCCAGGATTTGATCGACGATGGCTTGCGGGGATTCGGTGCGCGGATTGTCGCTGGTCACGACGACGTGATCAGCCAGCTGCGCGGCGATGCGGCCCATTTCGGGGCGCTTGCCCGGATCGCGCTCGCCGCCGCAGCCGAACAGGCAGATCAAGCGGCCGGAACGGGCGACGGCCACGGGGCGCAACGCGGTCAATGCGCGCGACAAGGCATCCGGCGTGTGCGCGTAGTCCACCACCACCAGCGCGCCTCGGCCGGCGGAAGACTGGGGAGACACAGCTATCGGCTCCACGGTCTGCAAGCGCCCGTCAACCGGATCCGTCGCGGCCAATTCGCGCGCGATCTGTGCAAACGGCAGGCCCAGCTTGTACAGCACGCCGGCCACCAATAGCAGGTTGGACACGTTGTGCGCGCCCAGCAGGCGCGTCACGATCTGGGCTTCGCCGTGCGGGGACACCAACGTAAAGATCTGGCCCTGCGAAGTGGCCTGCAAGTCCCGCGCGCGCATCGCGGCGGGGATGTCGGGCGAATCGCTCAGGCTGTAGCCCATCGTGGCCATGCCTTGCGGCAGGCTTGCCAGCAGGCGGAGGCCGGCTTCGTCGTCGGCATTGACGACGGCGGCGGTCAGGCCTGGCCATTGGAACAGCCGAGCCTTGGCGGCTTCGTAACGTTCCATCGTGCCGTGGTAGTCAAGATGGTCGCGCGTCAGATTGGTGAAGGCGGCCAGCGCCACGCGCACGCCGTCCAAGCGGCCTTGTTCGATGCCAATTGACGACGCTTCCATCGCCACGGCCTGCGCGCCGGCATCGCGCATCGCGGCCAGCGTGCGGTGCACGGTCAGGACGTCGGGCGTGGTCAGGTCGCCGCCCAGCGTGCGGCCGTCGGGCAGCACGGCGCCCAAGGTGCCAATGGTGCCGCAAGGCTTGTCGTTGCGGCTGAGCGCGTGCGCAATCCATTGCACCGACGACGTCTTGCCATTGGTGCCGGTTACGGCCACCACTGCCAGCGCGGCCGACGGGCGGCCGTACCAGGTGTCGGCCAGCTCGCCCAGCAAGGCGCGCAGGCCGGTGACCGGCAGCATCGGCGTACCCGACGCGGCATTCTGTAGCGCTTCGGTGGCGGGCGCTTCGAACAATACGGCACTGGCGCCAAGCGCCAATGCCTTGTCTATATAGAGACGTCCGTCGCTGGACAGGCCCGGGCAGGCAACGAACACGTCGCCCGGCTCGATATCGCGCGAGTCCAGTTTCAGATGCGCGGTCAACGAGACGCGCGCATGCAACCACGCCACGGTTTCAGCAACCGTGGCGACAGGGGTAGAGAGGAAGCCGTTGGCGCTCATCTGCCTGGCTCCTTGAGACCAGCAACAATCGTGGATTCAAAAGGCGCGTCGGGCCGCACCCCCATCAACCGGAGGCTTCCGCCCACAATGTGGGAGAACACCGGCGCGGCGATGGCGCCGCCGTAATAACCGCCTACGGTGGGCTCGTCGATGGACACGGCCACGACGATCTTCGGATCGGAAACCGGCGCAAAGCCCACGTACGAGCTGCGGTAGCGCTGCATGCTGTATTTGCCGTCGACAATCTTGCGTGCGGTGCCGCTCTTGCCGGCCACGCGATAGCCCTGCACCTGTGCGGCCTTGGTGCCTTCGGGACCAGCGGCGGCTTCAAGCATCGCGCGCACCATGGCGGTGGTCTTGGGGGTGTAGATCTTGACGCTGGTGGGATCGCTGTCGCGCTTGACCAGCGTCAGCGACACCATGTCGCCGTTACGGGCGAAGACGGTGTAAGCGCGCGCCACTTGCAGCAGCGACACGGACAGGCCGTAACCGTAGGCCATGGTGGCTTTTTCAATCAGGCGCCAACGGTCCCAGGGACGCAAACGGCCGGGCGCCGCGCCGGGGAATCCCACTTGAGGGGCCTGGCCCAAGCCCAATTCGGTGAAGCGGTCCCACATCTCGCGGGATTCCAGCTTCTCGGAGATCATGGTCATGCCGATGTTGCTGGACTTGCGCAACACCCCGGCAACGTCCAGCGTGCCATTGCGGCTGACGTCGCTGATCGTGCTGCCTTGATAGGTGAAGCGGCCATTGCCCGTTTCGAAAAGCGTGGACGTCGTGATGCGACCCAGGTCCAGCGCCAGCGCGGCCGTGAACGGCTTCATGATGGAACCGGGCTCGAACGTATCGGTAATAGCCTGGTTGCGCAGCTTGGAACCATGAAAGGTCTCACGCTTGTTCGGGTCGAACGTCGGCACGTTGGCCAACGCCAGGATTTCGCCGGTATGCACGTCCACGACCACGGCGGTAGCGCCCTTGGCCTGGTGCTTTTCCATGGCGTCCTTCAATTCCTTGAACACCAGGTACTGCAAACGGGTATCGATGGACAGGCGCAGGTCGCGGCCGTCAACGGGCAACGTCACGGCCTGCACGTCTTCGATGACGCGGCCCAGCCGGTCCTTGATGACGCGGCGGCTGCCCGGGCGCCCCTGCAATTGCTGGTTGAACGTAAGCTCAACCCCTTCCTGGCCCTGGTCTTCAACGCTGTTGAAGCCCACCACATGGGCCATCACGTCGCCGTCGGGATAGTAGCGGCGCGTTTCGGGCTGCTGATGAATGCCCGGCATGTTCAGCTGCTTGATCTTGTCCGCCACGTCCATCGAGACCTGACGCTTCAGGTAGACAAAGTTCTTGTCTTCGTCGACCAAACGATGGCGCAGGTCGGCCACGGGCGTTTCCAGCAACTTGGCCAGCGCGTCCATTTGCGCGGGCGTGCCCTGCTTGGCGTCTTCCGGGATCGCCCAGATGGCGCGTGCGGGCACGCTTGAGGCCAGCACCGCGCCGTTGCGATCCATGATCTTGCCGCGCGTGGCGGCCAACGTCAGCGTGCGTTCGTAGCGGCGTTCGCCCTGCTGTTGCAGAAACTCCGTCGACAAACCCTGCAAAAACAAAGCGCGCCCAGCCAGCACCGTGAAACCGCCAAACAGCAGAATCAGCACCAGGCGCGCGCGCCACGAGGGCAATTGCCCGCGCAGTACAGGGTTATCGAAGAAGGGAACGCGTTTCATTGCGCGCCTCCGGTGGAGGAGACGGGCGCTTGGTTCACGTACAGGGTGCGGTCCGGAACGATGGAGATCATCTTCAGGCCGTCGCGTGCGATAGCATCCACCCGCGCATTGCGGGCAAATTCGGCGCGCTCAAGCTGCAAGCGGCGCCAGTTGGTTTCCAGGTCGCGCGCCTGCGCCTGATCGCGTCCCAGCTCAACAAAAAGCTGGCGCGACTGATACCGACTGGTGACCAGCGAAATGGCCGACAGCATCAGTAGCGCCGCAACGATCAGGTTGACACGACCCATCAGCGCCGCCCCCCTTTGCCACCGCGGCGAGGCGGCGGAGCCAGGTCGCTGCCAGGCAACGAGCCGATCTTCACAAACGCAAAACCGCCCTCGGGGGGCAGCGGCGTTTCGGTGCGTTCGGCCACGCGCAAGACAGCAGAGCGGGCGCGGGCATTGCCGGAGACTTCGTCGTCTTCAGCCTGGACCCGACCTAGGGAGCGCAGGATAGGCTGGGGCATTTCGCTTTCGCGCAGCGGCAGGCGTGCATGCGCGGCGGCCGGCCGAGCCGCCGCCACGATGCACTGCTTGACCATGCGGTCTTCAAGCGAATGAAAGCTGATCACCGCCAACCTCCCTCCCGGGGCAAGCAGGTCTAGAGCTGCCGCGAGGGTGCGCGCGAGCTCTTCGAGTTCCCGATTGATGTAAATCCGTAAAGCTTGAAAGGTGCGTGTGGCCGGATGCTGCCCCTTTTCGCGCGTGCGGACGGCGCTGGCGACGCACTCGGCAAGCTCGAGCGTGGTGCACAGCGGCCTTGTTGCGCGGCGAGCAGCAATCGCCTTTGCAACCTGAAAAGCAAACCGTTCTTCGCCATAATCCGCTATGACCTCCCGCATCTCATCCACACTGGCTTGCGCCAGCCATTCCGCCACCGTGGGACCACGAGTGGTGTCCATCCGCATATCAAGCGGGCCGTCTCGCATGAACGAAAAGCCGCGCTCGGCATCATCGATCTGAGGCGACGACACGCCCAGATCCAGCATCACGCCATCGACCTTGTCGATGCCAAGCTGCTGCAATTCTTCAGCCATGGTGGCAAAGCCGCCATGCACTACCGTGACCCGCGGGTCCGCAGCCGCCAACGCATTGGCTACCGCGATCGCCTCGGGGTCCTTGTCGAACACCACCAGCCGCGCGGACTTGCCCAACCGTCCAAGCAGTTCGCGACTGTGCCCGCCGCGGCCGAAAGTGCCGTCGACAAACACGCCGCGTTCCGCCCGCGTAGCCGTATCCGGCTCGGTCTCGGAGTGCGACCGTGTCGCGCCTTTGCCGCCGAAGTCTGGCAGCAGTAGCGCGTCCACCGTCGGCTCCAGCAGAACGGGCCGATGTTCGAATTCCATAAACTTTTTCAGAACGAAAACTGGTTCAACACATCCGGCATACCCTTGGCCAAGTCTTCCGCCTCGCGGCTGGCCAGAGTAGCGGCGTCCCACAGCTCGAAGTGCGCGCCCAGACCGAGCAGCATCACATCGCGCGTCATACCGGAAGCGTTGCGCAGTTCAGGAGCGATCAGGACCCGGCCGGAGCCATCCAGTTCGACGTCCTGAGCGTTGCCCAGCAACAGCCGCTGCAACGCACGAGCCGTCATGGGAAAAGCGGCGATCTGCTCGCGCTTCTTTTCCCATTCAGGCCGCGGGTACACCAGCAAGCAGCCGTCAGGGTGGCGTGTCAGGGTCAGCCGGCCATCGGCCTGCGACATGAGCGCGTCACGATGCCGGGTCGGGATCGAGATCCGCCCCTTCGCATCCAGCGTGAGTGCGCTGCTTCCCTGAAACACCACTTTTACCCCACTTAATTGCACAATTTCCTACTATTTCCCACTCTACGGTATGGCAATGGGGCGGTCAAGCGAGTGGTTGCAATTTTTTCAATCACAACAAGGACTTAGGCCAATATGTAAAACCGCAAAAAGAAAAACCTCCTGATTTATCAGGAGGTTGCGAGATACACTAAAAGTCCTTCGTCAGAAGTAGCGGCTAACGATGCCTTTGCATTGTTTTACGCCGCGTCCTTTGCACCGGTTGGCAAGGCTTCCCGCCGAACGCCCCATTTTGGCGCGCCGAAAAAATCGGCGGCGCATGCCGGGCGGCCAGGCGTTGATGCCTGGCGCCACGCGAGTGGGAATATTCGATGCAAGACGAGTCTATAGGCCGGATTCTGTACACCAGGTTGCCCTGGCGGACGATCATTCCTCTGCGCGGATCATTGCTGAGCCGCTCTAGCCATCTACCCGCATGCTTGGACGGAGCCGCCCTTCGCGACCCGAGGGTCGCACGCATGCCTATTTGATGTTGCTCCGGATAGAGGTTGCCGCGTTTCACCCTGAGACGCCGTCTTTCGTTGCCGAACGACGCGATACGGAGATGGCCGTACCTGTGCGCGCAAAGCGCGCCCGCTTCCCAGTCTCGTCTCTGTGGCCCTATTCCTCAACCGCGTCCGAGGACGCGGCCGGACGGCCGTTAGCCGTTATCCTGCCCTGTGGAGTCCGGACCTTCCTCGATGGATTCGCATCCACCGCGATCGCCCGACCCGTCTTGCGGTTCGTATTCTATTACAGGTGGCGGCACTGTCCCCCACACGTCAGGGTCCCGGCCCGTTCAACGGCTTGCCGAGGTTCCTGCGACAATACGCGTTGATCCGCTTAGAAGCCGCAGAAAAGACCGACTACATGGCCCTCGCTACCCTCATCACCCTGACCGACATTCAGCTGGCTTATGGCCACCACCCCTTGCTGGACCATGCCGACTTCGCCATCCAGGCCGGCGAGCGCATTGGCCTGATCGGCCGCAATGGCGCCGGCAAGTCGTCGCTGCTGAGACTGCTGGACGGCCGCACCCTGCCTGACGACGGCGACATCGCCCGCAGCTCGGGGTTGCGCGTGGCCACCGTCGAACAGGAACCCGAGCTGGACGAAAACGCCACGGTGTTCGACGTGGTCTGCAACGTGGAAGGCGACCACGAAGACTGGCAACGCCCCTCTCGCGTGCGTGCCATGCTGGAAAAACTTGGCTTGCCCGCGGACGTGCAAATCGCCGGCCTGTCTGGCGGCACGCGCAAGCGCGTGGCCCTGGCACGCGCCCTGGTTGAAGAACCCGACCTGCTGCTGCTGGACGAACCCACCAACCATCTGGACTTCGAAGGCATTGCCTGGCTGGAAGAGATGTTGCGCGGCTGGCGCGGCGCCGCCGTCATCATCACCCACGACCGTCGCTTTCTGGATGCCGTCACCACCCGCATCGTTGAACTGGACCGCGGCCGTCTGTTGAGCTTTCCCGGCAACTTCTCGCAGTGGCAGGAACGCAAGGCCCAATGGCTGGAATCCGAACGCCTGGAACAGGCTCGCTTCGACAAGCTGCTTGCGCAGGAAGAAGTCTGGATCCGCAAGGGCGTCGAGGCGCGCCGCACCCGCAATGAAGGCCGGGTGCGCCGCCTGGAAAGCCTGCGCGTCCAGCGCGCTGAACGTCGTGAACGTATTGGCGACGTCTCGTTGGCCCTGGCCGAAGGCCAACGTTCGGGCAAGCTGGTTGCCGAACTTGAGCATGTGGGCAAGACCTTTGGCGACAAGGTGGTGGTGAACGACTACTCCACCACCATCCTGCGCGGCGACCGCATCGGCATCATCGGGCCCAACGGGGCCGGAAAGACCACGTTGCTCAAGCTCATCCTGGGCGAGATGCAGCCCGACAGTGGCACGACGCGGATGGGTACCAATGTGGCCGTCGCGTATTTCGACCAGATGCGCGCGCAGCTGGATGAGAACGCGTCGTTGGTGGACATCATCAGCCCGGGCAGCGAATGGGTCGAAATCGGCGGCACCCGCAAACACGTCATGACATATTTGGGCGACTTCCTGTTCTCGCCCGCCCGCGCCGGCTCGCCCGTGCGCAGCCTGTCCGGCGGCGAACGCGCCCGCCTGCTGTTGGCGCGCCTGTTCGCCCGCCCTGCCAACGTGCTGGTGCTGGACGAACCGACCAACGACCTGGACATCGAAACGCTTGAGCTGCTGGAAGAGCTGTTGCAGGAATATGCCGGCACGGTGCTGCTCGTCAGCCACGACCGCGCCTTCCTGAACAACGTTGTCACGCAGACCATCGCCTACGAAGGCGACGGACGCTGGCGCGATTATGTCGGTGGATACGATGAATGGGTGGCGCAACGCCCCGCGCCCGCCGCCTTGGAAGCCGATGTGGAAGCCACCGCCAAGCCCGTTGACGAAAGCGCCGCGCGCGCGAAGGTCGCTCGTGCCAAGCCGGCCAAGGCCAGCAAGATCAATGCGTGGGACTTGCGCGAGCTTGAAGGCCTTCCCGATGCCATCGCCGCGCTGGAGGCGCAGCAGGCGGAACTGGCCGGCAAGCTGGCGGACGGCAGCCTCTACCGCGACGCGCCGGCGGAAGTCGAGCGCATCAACGGCGAACTGGCCAAGCTGGAAAGCGAGCTTGAAGAAAAGTTTGCGCGCTGGGAACTGCTGGAAGCACGCCGCGACGGCACGCTGTAAAGTGCCTGCACGCCTTTTTTCGGCAGCTTATATTTTGGTCATCTATATATAGGCACATCTATACACAGCAAAAAATCGGGG
>NZ_JBLVOL010000004.1:66567-70861 GCF_053543755.1 Achromobacter semiaridum
CCCCCCCGATTCACGTTAGTGGCCGCGCCCGGGCGCGCCCCGTGCCGCTCAAGCGTGAGCGCGCCAAGCCAGCGCCTCGCCCGCCGCCAACGGCACCAGCGTCGTATTGCCGAATGCCAGCTCTTCGGGCACCTGATACGTTTCGCGCACCAGCGTCAGCGTGCCGGTATTGCGCGGCAGACCGTAAAAATCCGGACCATGGAAGCTTGCAAAGGCTTCCAGCTTGTCCAGCTTGCCCACGGCATCAAACGCGGTCGCATACAGCTCCATCGCGTGCAGCGCGGTGTAGCAACCCGCACAGCCGCAGGCGTGTTCCTTCAGGCCGCGGGCGTGCGGTGCGCTGTCCGTGCCCAGGAAAAACCGGGGGCTGCCGCTGGTGGCGGCCTCGACCAAGGCAAGGCGGTGCGTTTCGCGCTTCAGGATCGGCAGGCAATACCAATGCGGGCGTACGCCACCCTGGAAGATCGCGTTGCGGTTGTAGAGCATGTGCTGAGGGGTTATCGTCGCGGCCGTCGGCCCTTCAGCATCCCGCACATACTCCGCGCCTTCTTTCGTCGTGATGTGTTCGAACACCACCTTCAAGGCCGGGAACGCGCGACGCAACGGTTTCATGACGCGTTCGACAAAAATGGCTTCGCGGTCGAATACGTCGATAGCGGGATCCGTCACCTCGCCGTGCACGAGCAAAGGCATTCCGCATTTTTCCAATGCTTCCAGGGCCTGGGTGCACTTGCCCAACAAGTCAGTCACGCCGGCGTCCGAGTTGGTCGTCGCACCAGCGGGATAGAGCTTCACCGCGTAGACCTGACCGGATGCATGCGCGTTGCGGATCTCTTCGGCTGAGGTGTTGTCCGTCAGATAAAGCGTCATCAGCGGAGTGAAGGCGTCGGCGTTGCCGCCCGCCTTGCGCAACGCTTGAAGGATGCGATCCCGATACGCCAGCGCCTGCTCGGTGGTGGTCACCGGCGGCTTCAGATTGGGCATGATGATGGCCCGCGCAAACTGGCGTGCGGTGTCGGCCACCACGGCTTCCAGTGCCGCGCCATCGCGCAGATGCAGGTGCCAATCATCAGGGCGGGTGATAGTAAGCTGGGTCGTGCTTTGAGTAGACATGGAAGAGGCTTCTTAATCTGCCAGCGGCATGCCCCGTTCAGCCAGCGCGGCAAACATCGCGCTGCCCAGGGGAATGACCGCATCGTTGAAATCAAAATGAGAGTTGTGCAGCACGCAGCCCGACTCGGCGCCGCCTTGGCCCAGGCGGAAGTACGCACCTGGCTTGCTCTGCAACATGAACGAGAAATCTTCAGAGCCCATCGACGGCACTAGATCGCGCACGACATTTTCTTTGCCGATCATCTCGGTGGCGATATCGGCGACCAGGTTCGCATGTTGCGGCGTGTTCAGGGTGGCGGGATAGATGCGTTCGTAGATCAGTTCAGCGGTCCCGCCGAATGCGCTGGCGATTGCGGTGACCAGCTCTCGCATGCGCGTCTCAACCATTTCTTGAACCGACTTGCGGAACGTGCGCACCGTGCCCACCAACTTCGCTTCGCGCGGAATGACGCTCATGGCGCCGGGATGGCCCGCCTGCATCGACCCGATCGACACCACCGCGGAATCCAGCGGATTCACGTTGCGCGACACAATGGTCTGAAGCGCCGTAATGATCTGGCCTGCGATGGTCACCGGGTCAATGGTTTGGTAAGGATGCGCGCCATGGCCGCCGCGCCCGGTGATCTGAATTTCAAAGCGATCGGCCGCCGCCATCATCGGGCCGGGATTGATGCCAATGGTACCTGGTCGCAGGCCAGGCCAGTTGTGCAGGGCATAGATGGCATCACACGGAAACGTGTCGAAAAGGCCATCCTCCAGCATCGCGCGCGCGCCACCTCGGCCTTCCTCGGCAGGTTGGAAAATCAAGACCGCCGTACCGTCAAAATTACGCGTCTGAGCCAGGTATTTGGCGGCGCCGATCAACACCGCGGTGTGCCCATCGTGACCGCATCCGTGCATCAAGCCAGGCTTGGTGGACTTGTGCCCAAAGTCGTTGTCCTCGGTCATCGGCAGGGCATCCATGTCAGCGCGCAGCCCGATCATGCGGCCGCTATCGCAGCGCCGGCCACGGATCACGCCCACCACGCCTGTCTTGCCTATCCCCCGATGCACCTCGATGCCCAACGCCTCCAACGCACCGGCGACGATCCCCGAAGTTCGCACCTCTTCGAAACCCAATTCGGGGTGGGCATGCAAATCGCGTCGCAGCGCGGTCAACTCGTCGTGAAAAAGTCGAATTGATTCCAAGGCAGATCGTGCGTACATAGGAGGTTACAGAATGGCGTGATAGAGGGGACGGTGCGTATATTTTAGTTGCTACAGAGGATAAATGCCTTTGTCTTTACCAGAGAGACACGTTATGCTCCGGCCGCAGGACAATTTTTCCAACAGCCAGAGAAGGAGCGCCGCATTATGGCCACAACCTCCAAACCCGCGACCGCGCGCAAGCCGAACGCTGCATTCATGAAGCCCCTGACCCCCAGCGCCGAGTTGGCCGCTGTCATCGGCTCGGAAGCCGTGCCGCGTACCGAGGTCACCAAGAAGATCTGGGAATACATCAAGAAGCACAACCTGCAAGATGCTAGCAACAAGCGCAACATCAACGCCGATGCCAAGCTGCGCCCGATCTTTGGCAAAGATCAGGTCACGATGTTCGAACTGACCAAACTGGTCAACGCACATCTGAAGTAAGCAGGCAAAGGGCGTACCCCGTACGTCCCTGCCTCCTGGATTGTCGCGACGCCCTGGCTTTTCGCCGGGCTAGCCAACCCTCCGTTCAGCTGCGCCATCTTCGGCGCACCATCCCAAGTCCATGTTCTGTGGACGCGGCGAAGCTCAACCCCCCCATACCGCCCCAGCACTATCGGATCGCCTTCTGCGCGCCGCTGCGTCCGTGCGAATTGTGTACGTGCTGTGTGCGGCCGTGCCATGTCTTGGAACGCGTTCAACGCTAGCCCGCGTTTGTCGCGTCTTCGCGCGCATCGTGATCACAGCGAATTCGCGGGCGTAAAAAAGCCGGCATTTCTACCGGCCTTCTAAGCGCCTATGAGACGCTTTCTCCCGATCAGGCGTAGGGAGTCGGCGAGCTGCCTTCCAACAGCGCCAGCCAGCCCTTGATCAAGCGATACAGGACCCACACGACCGTCGCGATCAAGCTGATCCAGCCAATGAAGATGTAGACCGCTATGGCGCTGATCGCCAGCCACAGCATCGCCCACCAGAACGTACGCAGCATCCAGTCGAAGTGACCCGCGTAAACCGTGCCCGCGGCGTCGGAGCGTTTCAGGTACATCAGCACCACTGCCGCCAATGTCGCAATGCCCAGAATTCCACTTGTCAGAAAGCCCAGGGCGAATAAACCGTATGCCACATGGGTCAGCGTGCGCAGGTCCAACGTTGTGCCGGGCACGGGGGTCTGGGGATCACTCACGATAACGCTCCAACAAATTGACTCGGTCAATCTTACCGCACAAAACCCAACCATCCACGGGCGTTGTTATTTCGGCACATTCAACATTGGCGCGGCTTGCAGCGTGGTTGACGGCGCCATTGCGGCATCAATTAGGCGGTCATTTGCGACTTCGTCTTCAGTCCGAATTCGAACTGGTTATCGCCAATGACAAAGCCCCGCCGTGAACGGCGGGGCTTTGAGGGATAAGAGCTTGACGATGACCTACTTTCACAGACGTCCGTCCACTATCATCGGCGCGAAGGCGTTTCACTGTCCTGTTCGGGATGGGAAGGAGTGGTACCACCTTGCTATGGTCGTCAAGCGTAACTGCTTGAGAGGGTGCCTTGAACGTCAACCTCTCGAATTTTGTGTACTGCCTGGCACTGCACGAACATCTAATCACATTCGTGATGACACCAAGTACCTGTCGTCACGCATGGATGCGTTCTCACTTATACAAAAACAAAACCCCACAGGATTACCTGTGGGGTTTTGCGCAATAAAAGCCTGACGATGACCTACTTTCACAGACGTCCGTCCACTATCATCGGCGCGAAGGCGTTTCACTGTCCTGTTCGGGATGGGAAGGAGTGGTACCACCTTGCTATGGTCGTCAAGCGTAACTGCTTGAGAGGGTGCCTTGAACGTCAACCTCTCGAATTTTGTGTACTGCCTGGCACTGCACGAACATCTAATCACATTCGTGATGACACCAAGTACCTGTCGTCACGCATGGATGCGTTCTCACTTATACAAAAACAAAACCCCACAGGATTACCTGTGGGGTTT